>CANFHS010000014.1 GCA_947446835.1 Bacteriovoracaceae bacterium | reverse complement strand
GTCCGTGCTCCTGCATGCCGGAATCAATATCGATCCCGCCGGTGCGCCGGTGGCGGCCATCGGCCTGGCCGAGCTCGGGGTGGAGCCCCGGGAACTGGCCCGCGAAGTCCTCGAATCCTTTGCCCGTGAGTGGGGTGGGGTGGAGTGGGCTTGCGCCAAGGTGCGTCCCGTGATGGGATAGCGCCATCATGAATTTCCAGGTTCCCGAGTATATCCGCACTCTTGCACCTTATGTTCCCGGAAAGCCGATCGAAGAAACCCAGCGCGAGTTCAAGATTCGCCGGGTGATCAAGCTGGCTTCCAACGAGAACCCGCTCGGTCCCAGCCCGAAAGCCCTGCAGGCGCTGCGGAAGATGCAGAAGGACCTGCACCGTTACCCGGACGCTTCGGCCTACCGGCTCAAGAACGCCATCGCCCGCAAGGAAAAGCTCGACGCCGCCCAGGTCCTCATCGGCAACGGCTCCGAGGAAGTGATCAGCCTGGTGATCCGCACCTATGCCCGTGAAGGCGACCTGATTGCCTGTCCGGAGGCGGCCTTCCTGGCTTACCCGATCTGCGCCCAGGCGCATGGCGTGGGAACCGTGCGCTCCCGGAACGATGCGGAGCTGCGTGCGGACCTGGATGACCTGCTGCGCGTGACCCGCGAAAACGAGCGGGTCCGGCTGGTGTTCCTGGCCAATCCGAACAATCCGACTGGCACCCATGTTCCCGACCAGGCGCTGCGGAAGTTCCTGGCCGAGGTCTCCAAGGTGCGCGGCGGTTCGGTGCTGGTGGTGCTGGACTACGCCTACTGGGAATACGTCACCGCCCGCGACCTTTCGGATCCGCTGAAGCTGCTGCGGGACTTTCCGAATGTCGTGGTGCTGCGCACGTTTTCGAAGATCTACGGGCTGGGCGGGATGCGCGCCGGCTACGGGCTGGCCCGCGCCGAGATCTGGGAACCCGTGCTCAAGATCAAGATGCCGTTCAACCTGAACGGTGGCGCGCTGGCCGCTGCCGAAGCGGCGCTGGACGACCGCGCTTTCGTGGCGCGCGCGCTCAAGGTCAACGCGCAGGGCATGAAGTTCTGGGAAAAGGCGCTGACGAAGCTGGGAATCCCGTACTGGCCTTCGCAGGGCAATTTTCTGCTCTGTGACCTCCAGGCGGGCCTGGGCATGACGGGCGCCGAGGTTTACCAGGCGTGCCTCCGCAAGGGTGTCATCTTCCGCCCGGTCACCAACTACGGGCTTCATCAGGCGCTGCGCATCTCGATCGGCACGCCCGAGGAGAACCGCATCGGGCTCAAGGCGCTGATCGAGGTTTCGGGCATGCCGGGGACGCGTCTTCGGCGGAAAGCATGAGCTCCATCGAGGTGGCCATTCCCAAGCAGGGTTTCGTGGTGGCGATCGATGGACCCGCGGGGACCGGCAAGAGCTCGGTGACCCGGCGGCTGGCCGACGTGCTGGGCTTCACCCACATCGATACCGGCGCCCTGTACCGGGCCTTGGCCTACCTGCTGGCCCGTCAGCACGTGGATTTCGAGGCCCATCCCGAGGAGGCCGTGAAGTTGGCCCGCTCGGTCCACCTGGAGTTCAAGCGCCAGCCCGAAAAGAACCCGGCCAACCGCATCTTTGCCGACGGCAAGGACGTGACCGAGCACATCCGGACTCCCGAGGTGAGCATGAAGGCCAGCCGGGTGTCGTCGATCCCGGGCGTGCGGGCCGCGCTGCTGGGTCTGCAGCGGCGCCTGGGCTGCGTGGGTCGCGCCATCCTCGAAGGACGCGACATCGGCACCGTGGTTTTTCCGGATGCGGACGCCAAGTTTTTCCTGACGGCCTCGGTGGATGAGCGCGCCAAGCGCCGCCTGGCCGAGCTCGAAGCCGCGGGCAAGGACGCGCCCTCGTTCGAGGAGGTCAAGCACCAGATCGCGGCGCGCGACCAGGCCGACTCGACCCGCGCCACGGCCCCGCTCAAGAAGGCCGAGGACGCCGTCGAGGTCGACACCAGCGAAATGACCCTGGACGAGGTGGTGAGCTCCATGGAAGCCAGCATCCGGGCCCGGATCGGCCTGCAGCTCCGGGGAAAGAAGAAATGAACTTCGTGCCGGGGGATTTGGCGTGAGGCGGAGGCGCAATCCGGAGGAGTTCCGGATCCTCGTGGCGCGGCCCGACCGCCTGGGCGACGTGGTGCTTTCGACCCCGGTGATCGAGGCCCTGGGGCGCCACTACCCGCGGGCACGCATCAGCGTGATGGTCCGCGCGGCGATCGCGCCGGTGATCCGCGGCCTGCCGTACGTCGAAGAGGTCCTCGTTTTCGATCCGGACGGCGTGCATTCGGGCCTGCGCGGCCTTTGGCGACTGGCGGGCGAACTGCGCGCCCGCGGCTTCCGGATCGGCGTGGTGCTGCAGAGCCACTGGAAGATCGCCGCCGCCCTGTTCCTGGCCCGGGTCCGTTACCGGGTGGGGCCGCTCTCCAAGATCCACTCGTTCCTGTTCTACAACCGGGGAGTCCGCCAGCGGCGTTCGCTGGTCGAGATGCACGAGACCGACTACAACCTGCAGCTCCTGCGGCGGCTGGGCATCCGCGTGCCCACGCGCACGCTGCAGACCCGCGTGGCCGTCTCGGCCGAGGCGCGCAGCTGGGCCGAGGGCTGGTGCCGCGAGCAGGGGCTGGAGGCTCCGGACTCGCAAGGACGCGCCTGGGTGGGCGTGCATCCCGGCATGGGAGGTTCGGCGTTGAACTGGCCCGACACCCATTACGTCGAGCTGATCCGTTCGCTCCTGCAGGAGGGGCATCCGGTGCTGGTCACCGGCGGACCGGGCGAAGCCGAGCTGCTGAACGGCATCCGTTCGGCCCTGGTGGGCCCTCCGGGCGCGAAGGCGCCCCAGGAGCACCCGTCGGCGAAGGTGCTTTTCTACGGCGGCCGGGAGGCCGGCCCGGTGGATCGTCTGGCCGCCCTGATCGACCGCTGCGCCGTCTATGTGGCGCCCAGCACGGGGCCCCTGCACGTGGCGGTGGCGTTGGGCAAGCCTGTGGTCTCGTTCTTTCCCCCGATCCGGGTGCAAAGCGTGCTCCGGTGGGGGCCGTATGTCGAGGAAGACGAGCGGCGGGGCGTGCTGGTGCCGGATGCTTTCTGCGGTGAAGATTTCACCTGTCGCGGAAGTCTGTGCAATTATTACCCGTGCATGAAAAGCCTCTCCGTTGCGGAAGCCCTGCAACGGGTTCACGACGCGCTTTCAAGGAATCGCCTGCCATGAAGACCCGGAAAAAAACGTCTCCCTTCCGCAGCCTCGCTCCCGCTCAATGGGATGCCGCCCGACTGGGAGGCGTACTGGGCAACTTCAAGGGCAAGAAGATCCTGGTCGTGGGCGACGTGGGCGTGGACCGCTACACGCTGGGCGCGGTGGAGCGCATCTCGCCCGAGGCGCCGGTGCCGATTGTCCGGGTCGAGGAAGAGCAGCTCAAGCTGGGTCTGGCGGCCAACGTGGCCGACAACATCCGCGCGTTGGGCGCGACGCCGCTTCTGGTGGGCGTGATCGGTGACGACCGCGGTGCCCAGGACATGCGTGCCCTGCTGCGGCTGGCGCGCATCAATCCGGCGCACCTGGTGGTGGACCGCAAGCGGCGCACCGTGCTCAAGGAACGCATCGTCAGCGAGCGCCAGCAGCTGCTGCGCGTGGACTACGAGGATGTGGGCGCCGTGAGCGGCGTGACCCGCAAGGCCGTGGAGCGCCAGGTGGCGGAGCTGGCGCCCCGGTGCGACGGCATCATCCTGCAGGATTACCAGAAGGGCCTGATCACCGAGGAGCTGGCCGCCCGGATCTTTGCCATCGGCCGCAAGCACGGGGTCTTCGTGGCGGTCGATCCGCACCCCAAGGCGCCGGTGGAGCGCTACAAAGGGGCCTCGTTCCTGACTCCGAACACCAAGGAGGCCGAGGCCCTGGCCGGAATGCGCATCGTGGACGAGGCGTCGCTGATCGAGGCGGGCCGCCGCATCCTGAAGGTGACCGAGGCCAAGGACCTGGTCATCACGCGCAGCAAGGACGGAATGGCCGTGTTCCACTCGGACGGAAGTCCCGGGCTGATGATCCCGACCTACGCGCGCGAGGTGTACGACGTGTCCGGCGCCGGAGACACCGTGATCGCCGTGCTGGGCCTGGGCATGGCCGCCGGAGCCTCGCTGGAGGACTCCGTGGTGCTGGGCAACCTGGCCGCGGGCGTGGAAGTGGGCAAGCGCGGAACGGCCACCGTCAGTCCGGAAGAGATCCGGCTGGCGATGGACCTGTTCCGCTCCGCCTGATCGTTCAGATCCGGGTCAGCCAGGCCTGGGCCCAGGCGGGGATGTCGTCCCCGTGGACCACGCTCTGGTACCAGCCCTGGACCTCGCGGGTCAGCGGGCCGGGTTTTCCGGCGCCGATGATCCGGCGGTCGATGGACTGGATGGGCGTGATCTCGGCCGCGGTGCCGGTCATGAAGACCTCGTCCGCGCAGTAGATCTCGTCGCGGGTGAAGCGGGCCGCTTCGACCGGGATGCCCTTGCGTTCGAAGTACTCGAGCACGGTGCTGCGGGTGATGCCGTTGAGGATCGAGTTCAGCGGGGTGGTCTTGACCCGGCCGTTCCGGATCATGAACAGGTTTTCGCCCGAACCTTCGGTCAGGTAGCCTTCGGGGTCCAGCAGCAGCGCTTCGTCGTAGCCATGGGCCAGGGCTTCGCGCTTGGCCAGGACCGAATTGACGTACTGGCCCGAGATCTTGCCCTTGGTCATGGACGAGTTCACGTGCGGCCGCACGTAGCTCGAGATGCAGAGCTTGGCGCCTTCCTCGATGCCCTTGTCGCCCAGGTACGAGCCCCATTCCCAGGTCAGGATGGCCACGTCGATGGGCGGGGTGTTGCCGGGGTTCACGCCCAGCGGGCCGTCGGCGATGAAGAGGATGGGCCGGATGTAGCACTCCTCGAAGCCGTTGGCCTTGCAGACTTCGGTCGCCGCGCGGACCAGGGTGTCCAGGTCGTAGGGGGCCGTGAACCCCATGATCTTGGCGCTCTCGATGAAGCGCTGCATGTGCTCGCGCAGGCGGAACACCGCGCCGCCGCCGCTCTTCTGCTTGTACGCGCGGATGCCTTCGAAGGCACCGGTGCCGTAATGGAGTCCATGGGTGAAGAGGCTGATTCGGGCCTCGTCGACCGGGAGAATCTTGCCGTTGTACCAGACCTGTGAGCCGCGTCGTGACATGGTGCTTACTCCTTCATGTGTGCGGGAAGCAGCCTGCGCGAGGCCATCAGCTTGATGATCTCTGAGGCGGTTTCCTCGAGGGCCTTGCCGGTCACGTTGAAGACCGGCCAACGCCTGTTCTTGCGGAAGATCTCGTTGGCGTACTCGATCTCCTCGTTCACTTTGCTGGGGTCGGCGTAATCACCGCCCTTGTCCTGCCCGAGTCGTTCGAGCCGGTTCCTGCGGATGGTCGCCAGGTTCTCGGGATCGATCGTCAGGCCGATGATCCGCCGCTGGTCCACGGTCTGGAGCTCCAGGGGAATCTCGAAGCCGTGGATGAGCGGGATGTTGGCGATGCGCCAGCCCTGGTGCGACAGGTACATCGAGAGCGGGGTCTTGGAGGTGCGCGAAATTCCCAGGATGATCAGGTCGGCCTTTTCGAGGCCACTCAGGTCCCGCCCGTCGTCGTGCTGGATGGTGTACTCCATGGCCTCGATGCGCTGGAAGTAGCGCTCGTTCACGTCATGGAGCAGACCCGCGATCATCTTGGGCTCGTGCCCGAAGTACTGGGCCAGGCCCACCAGCAGGGGGCCGAGCAGGTCGACGCAGGGAATGCCGAGGGTGAGCGCCTGGGTCAGCAGGTACTGGCGCAGCTGCGGCGACACGATGGTGTAGATCAGCAGCTCCTTGCGGACGGCCGCGTCCTCGCAGATGGCCAGGATCTGCGCCTCGTTGCGGACGTTCTTGTAGCGGGTGAAATGCACCTGCTCGTCGCTGAACTGCACCATGGCCGCCTGGGCCATCTGGGCCGCTGTTTCGCCGGTCCCGTCCGAGACCAGGATGATGCGTTTGGTGGGAGTTTCGGCGGTCTTGCCAGGACTGTCCATCTACGCGCGGAACCTTACTTCGTTGGGTATCCGCTTTCCACCCAAAAGCCCCAGGACCCCGCGAATGGCGAGGCGGGCCATGGCATTTCGGGCCTCGCGCGTGGCGCTGCCCACATGAGGCAGCAGCACGCAGTTGGGCAACCGGCGTAAAGCCGCGGGAATCCTGGGCTCCCGCTCAAACACGTCGAGACCCGCCGCGAAGATCGTCCTGTTTCGCAGCGCGTTAACCAGTGCGCGTTCGTCGACCACCGGACCCCGGGTCGTATTCAGGACAATGGCGTCCGCGGGCAGCAGCGCCAGCCGTTCCGCGTTCAGCCAGTGGCGGGTCGAGGGGGTGAGCGGGCAATGCAGCGAAAGGATCTGGGCGTGTGCCAGCTTCCGCCGGATCTCCGTGGCGCTGGCATTCCGCCCGAGCGTTTCCACGCGCAGTCCGATGGCGCGAAACAGGCGGCCGGTTTCGGTCCCGATGCGGCCGGGCCCGACGATCAGCGCGCGCCGACCCTTGAGCTCCAGCCCCAGCAGGTGATCGGGCGCCCAGCCGGCGAACCGGTCGGCTCGGCAGGTGGCCTCTCCTTCAGGGACTCGTCTCGCGCAGGCCAGGAGCAGGGTCAACGTCAGCTCGGCGGTCGAACGGTCCAGCACCCCGGGCGTGTTGGCCACACGGATGCCCCGCCTATGGCAGGCCTCCAGATCGATGTTGTCGAAACCCACCGCGTAGTTGGCCAGCGCACGGAGCCGAGGCGCGCGCGCCAGCAGCGCCTCGTCGACCCGGTCCGAGAGCAGGGTGATGAGCCCGTCGGCCCGCGGCAGCTCGCGCAGCAGCGCGGCCCGGCTGCGCGCCACGCGGACCTCGGCGTGCGGCTCCAGCTCGTCGCGCACCACCTCGGGCAACAGCGGGTGAGTCAGCACGATGCGCGGCCGGGTTCCCGGAACGCTCATGGGGCCTCCAGGATCTTGCCGAAAGCCTCCAGGGCCAGGTCGTGGTCCCGGTCCAGCAGCAGGTGCAGGTCGACCGCCTCGGTGCGGAACCACTTGCGCTGCTTGCGGGCCAGCTGGCGCGTGCCCAGCTCGATCTCGGCGCGCAGGCCCTCCAGGCCGGGTGCGATCGTGCGGCCTTCGGGCGGGCGGCCCGCCAGGTAGTCCAGGGTTTCACGGTAACCGACCGATTTCAGGGGGCGTGCGCCGGGGAAGCGCTCCTGCAACGAGCGCGCTTCTTCCACCAGACCTGCGTCCAGCATCTGGCGGGTGCGCAGGGTGATGCGCGCTTCGAGCTCGGTGGGATCGCGGTCCACGACCCAGAGCGGGAAGCGCGGATCGGGCTGGGTCTGCTCCTGCTGCTCGAGCTGGGATGGAGTGCGGCCCGAAAGCCGGTAGATCTCGATGGCGCGGACCAGCCGGTAGTGGTCGTTGGGACCGATGCGCGCGGCGGCCGGCGGATCGATGAGCAGCAGCGCATCGTGCAACGCGGAGTTCGGGGTGGCCTCCAGCTGCGCCCGGAGCGCGGGTTCCGAGCGGGGGGCTTCCCAGAGCCCGTGCCGGAGGGCACGCAGGTAGAAGCCCGTGCCGCCCACGATCAGGGCGCGCGCGCCTCGCGCCTCGATGGCCGCCACGGCCTCGTGCACCCGCCTGACGAAGTCGCCCGCGGTGAACTCCTCGTCGGGGTTGTTGACGTCGATCAGGTGGTGCGGGATTTCCGCCCGTTCCTGGGGCGTGGGCTTGGCGGTCCCGATCTCCATGCCGCGGTAGATGCACAGGCTGTCGGCGTTGATGAGCTCGATGGGCGCGAAGCGCCGGGCCAGCTCCAGCGCCAGGGCGGTCTTGCCGCTTGCCGTGGGGCCCGTGAGGATGGGAACCGGTTTCAGACGCGACGTTGGAACCATTCTTCAAACCGGGAGCGCGGCACCCGGACCAGGGTGGGGCGGCCATGAGGACAGTTCCAGGGATGCTCGCAGCTCTCGAAGAGCTCGCGGGCCAGCGACTGCGCGACCGAAGCGTCCAGGCGATCGCCGGCACGTACGGCCGAATGGCAGGCTTCGGACGCGATCTTCTCGAAGAGCGCCGAGTCCAGCAGCGCTTCCTCGCGACCGGCGTCGGTCTCGATGAGGCGGTCCACCAGGCCCTTGAGCCGCACCCGCAGGTCGTGGCTGCCCCATTCCAGGGGAACCGCGCGGAACAGCACGCTGGTGTCCGAAAAAATTTCGGCATCGAAGCCGAGCCGCGAAAGCCAGGCCAGGCGCTCTTCCAGGCGGTGCCTGGATTCCGGCGCGAACGGCACGGGCTCGGGGATGAGCAGCTGCTGCGAGCTTCCGGGCGCGCGATCCAGGGCGCGGCGCTTCAGCTTCTCGTAGCGGATGCGCTCGTGGGCCGCGTGCTGGTCGACCAGCACCAGCTCCTGGCCCAGGTCAAAGAGCAGGTAGGTCTGGAACAGCACGCCTGCCAGCGGCACGCCCTCGATGGGCGACAAGGTCCGAGGGGGTTCGCTGGCGCTCCAGGGGCTGGCGCCCATCGGGATGTCTTCGGCCACGCCCAGCGCGCCCGCGGCCTCCAGGCGGCGGGTCTCGGGCTCGCGCCAGGTCCACGCGGCAGGGGCCCGGGGTCCGGGAGGGCTCTGGAAGCCTGGCGTGCCCTGGAGGCCCGGGAGTTCCTGCGGCTGACCGAAAGTGCCGCCGCCCCAGGACGAGCGCCCCGGCGGCTGGGCTGGGGCGGCCGCAAAGCCCGGAGCCCCGTGGCGGCCCACCAGGTCCTCGAGGGTCTGGGAAACCAGCTTGAAGACCTTGCCGCTTTCCAGGAAGCGCACTTCGCTCTTGGTGGGATGCACGTTCACGTCGAGCAGGCGCGGATCGGCTTCGATGAAAAGCGCCACCGCCGGAAATTGGCCCGGCAAGAGCGCCTGGCGGAACGGCTGGAGGATGGCCTGCTGGAGCACGCGGTCGCGGACGGCGCGCCGGTTGACGATCTGGAGCAGCTTGCGGGTCTGGGCCTGCGCCAGGCCTTGCACCCAGTGCGCGCGCAGCCGGATTCCCGGGATCTCGCCCTGGGCCGTGAGCACCGGGTAGTCCCCCCCGTCGGCCAGGATCTGACGGACGCGTTCCACCTCGTCGGCGGCGCGGAGCTCGAGCACGGTGCGCTCGTCGCTCGTCAGCCGGAAGGTGGTGGCCGGATGGGTGAGCGCCAGGCGTTCCAGCCAGTCCCGGACCTCGCGCACTTCGCTCGAGGCCGCCTTGAGGAACTTGAGGCGGGCGGGCACCTGGGCGAACAGGCCGCGGGCCCGGATGCGGGTGCCATGCGCGGAGCCCAGGAAGTGCCCGAAGGTGGCCTCGTCGATGCGGAACCCGGGACCGCCGGGTTCGCCGGCCACCAGCTCGTGGGCCGTGTCCGAGTCGCGCGGCCGCGACAGGATGGACAGCTCGGCCACGGCCGCCACGCTGGGCAGCGCTTCGCCGCGGAAACCCAGGGTGGCGATGCGGTCCAGGTCTTCGAGCGAAGCCAGCTTCGAGGTGGCGTGGCGGAGCGGCGCCAGGCGCAGCTCCTGCTCGTTCATGCCCAGGCCGTTGTCCAGGACTTCGATGAGCGCCTTGCCGCCGTCCTCGAGGGCCACCAGCACCTGGGTGGCTCCGGCGTCCAGCGAGTTTTCGACCAGCTCCTTGACCACGCTGGCCGGGAGCTCGATGACCTCGCCGGCGGCGATCCTTTCGGCGACTGCAGGAGGCAGGATGTGGATCCGCGAAGACATCCGCGCACTCCACCACGCCGGAGGGCCTTGGGCAAGGCCCTCGGACGCCTGTCTGGGCGGAACGGAACGGCAGGTGCATGGAGCAGGGCAGGGCCCCGGGGTTGGGGATCCCGAAGGAGACGTGAAACCTATGAGAACTGCCCGCTGGACAAGGACGTTGGCTCCGATCGCCGTTTGCTTGCTGGGCACGGTTGCTTGTTCCCATTCCGAGAGTGCCTTGAGCGATACCAAGAAGGCCGAGGAGCTTTCTCCGACCGGCCCAAGCCTGGTCGGCGCGCGGGTCACTCCGTCCACGATCGAGCTGGACCGGAATCTGGATCCTCGCCAGAAGCCTGAGATCCTGGTGGAGGTCAAGGATTTCACCTCCAATGTGAACGATGTGAGGTTGCGATTTGACCAGGTCCCGGTGGAACTCAAGTTCAAGCGGGTCGCTGGAAGTACCTGGCGCGCCGAGCTCGGCAAGAATGAGCTTCGACGGCTGGCGGTCGGCAATCAGACCACCCAGTATGAGGCCATGATCTATGCCAGGAACGACGCCGGGAAAATCGGGGTTGCCCGCGAACCGGTGAAGGTTTCGATCAAGGCTCCGGACCTCTCGGCGAACGCCGGGACCGGGTGATGCCTGACTCTATCCGGCCACGCAGAAGCGGTTTCGACCGCCCTGCTTGGCCTGGTAGAGGGCTTGGTCGGCCTTCTTGAGCAGGGTCTGGGCCGACTCGATCGTCGAGGTCAGCTCGGCCACGCCCAGGCTGGTGGTCACGGGAATGCGTTTGCCTTCGTAAAGGAAGGGGTGCGCCTCGACGGAGGCCCGGATCTTTTCGGCCATTTCCGCGGCCTTTTGGGCCCCGGTATTCGAGAGCAGCAGCACGAACTCTTCGCCGCCGTAACGGGCAAAGACGTCCTTGGGGCGCAGGTGGTTCGAGCGGACCAGGTTGGAGAATTCCTTGAGGACGTAGTCGCCCGCGTCGTGCCCGAAGGTGTCGTTGACCTTCTTGAAGTGGTCCAGATCGAAGAACAGCAGCGAGAACTCGGTATGCAGGGCCTTGGCGCGCTTGAATTCTGCCTCGAGCGCTTCGACCAGGTAGCCCTTGTTGTAGATCCGGGTCATCGGGTCGGTGTGGGCCGCCGAACCCAGGTTGCCGTACCAGAGGATCTCGATCTCCCCGTCGGGCAGGAACTTGAAGATGGTGGTGCCCATCTTGATCATGTCTTCCTTCTTCAACTCCTGCTGCTGCCCGGGGGCCAGCTTCTTGTCGTTGATGAAGGTGCCGTTGGAGGAGCCCAGGTCCTCGATGCGGACCATGGGGCCCGCCTTGATGAGGCGGGCGTGCTTGCGTGAAATGTTCGAGTCGTTGACCGTGATGTCCGCGCTCGGATCGCGGCCCACCGTCATGTCGTTCTGGGTGAGGAAGAAGCGGTGCCCCTGCGGGCTGCCCCTCACGATGATCAGGCAGGCGGGATTTTCCTTCGCCTTGGCGATTTCCTTGTTCAGGGTTTCCTGATCGCCTTGCAGAACGGCTGTTTTTTCACCGACATCGTCGTTGTTGGGGGGGCAAGCCATCGCGTCTTTCAGAGTAAGGGGGCGCGCCGGGACCCGTCAAAGGGTTTCGGCGCGCCTTCCGGGTTCAGAGCTCTTCGGATCCCGCGGGCCTCGTGGGTTCCCTGCGGAGGCGATTGACCGGCGAATTTTCGTCTTCCGTTTCGCGCCGCGAAAAGGACTGCCGAGTCAAAGCCTCCCGGATGTACACCTTGCCCTCTTCGACGCCGGGCTGATCGAACGGATTGACGCCCCAGAGCGTTCCGGTGAACGCCGTCATCACCGAATAGGCGAACATCAGGGCGCCCAGGTTGCGTTCGTCCAGGCGATCCAGCTGGATCGAGAAGTGCGGCCTACCGCGACGCGTCATCACCAGGGAGGTGGCGCGGTACTCGGTCATCAGGAGCTCCTGCAGCGAGTGGCCTTCGAGGATCTTGAAGGCCCCGAGCCGCTCCGAAGGAGTGCCCTTGAGCGCCGAGGGGATCTTCACCTCGTCCTCGACCTGGTCGACCGTGATGAACGTGGTGACCTTGTCGTCCGGACCGTCGCGCAGCAGCTGCAGGATGGAGTGCTGGTCGGTGGCACCCAGGGCGCCGATGGCGGTGAATCCCTTGCCGTCCTTGCCCAGGCTTTCGGCCCAGAGCTGCACGAACCAGTCGCCCAGCAGCTGCAGGCGGGTCGAGTAGGGCATGCACACATGGATGGGACGGTCCTGGAAATGCCGGATGAGGTCGGCGCCCAGGATCATCAGGGGGTTTTTTTCGAGCGTCTGCTTTTCGCAGGCTTCGCGGACCAGGTGGGCGCCTTCCAGGAACGCGGTTCCGTCCAGGCCGGCCAAGGCCAGGGGGAAGAGCCCCACCGGGGTGAACACCGAAAAGCGTCCTCCGATGGACGGCGCGATGGAGAGGGTCGGAATCTTCTCGTTCTGCGCGAACTGCAGCAGGTCGCCCTTGGCGGGGTCAGTGATGGCCACGACATGGCTCTTCCAGCGTTCGCGTCCCAGCCACTCCAGGGCGCACATGAACTGGGCCAAGGTCTCGAAGGTGGTGCCCGATTTGGTCACGCAGACCACCAGCGTCCGCGAGGGGGCGAGCTTTTCGAGCGTCGATTTCCATTCGTTGGGGTCGACGTTCTGGACGAAGTGGAAGCGGATGGCGGCATCCTGGATCTTGTCCTGGAGGGCCGAGAGCAGCGCCACGGGACCCAGGGCGCTTCCGCCGATTCCCAGGAACAGGCAGTCGGTGAACCGGCCGCTGTCGCGGAGCCAGGCGGCCATCTCCCAGGTCGCGGTCCATTGGCTGAGCTGGTCGTTGACCGGAGTGTCGTAGAAGCCGATTTCGCCGCTCTGGACGCGGCCTTTGAGCTGGCTCCAGGCTTCCGGTGCGCCGGTGGGCCTGGGGGTCGCCGTCAGCGGCGATACCTGCGCGAGGCTGGACCAGTCGAAGGTCAGAGGGGAAGTTCCCAGACGGGTGGCGGTGATGGACATGGTTCTTTCCTCAGTGGGTTTTCAGCAGGGATCGGCCAATGACCATCCGCTGGATCTGGTTGGTGCCTTCGACAATCTGCAGGACCTTGGCTTCCCGCATGAAGCGCTCGACCGGGAAATCCTGGGTATAGCCCGAACCCCCCAGGATCTGCACGGCATCGGTGGTCACCTGCATGGCCATGTCGGTGGCAAAAAGCTTGGCCATGGCGGCTTCGGTCGAAAACGGAAGCCCCTGGTCCTTGAGGAAGGCCGCTCGTTGCACGAGCAGCTTGGCGGCGTCGTAGCGCGTGGCCATGTCGGCCAGCAGGAACGACACGCCCTGGTATTCGCCGATGGGCTTGCCGAACTGCTCGCGCTGGCGCGCGTGGCCCGTGGCCACCTCGATGGACGAACGCGCGATGCCCAGCGCCGAGGCGGCAATCGTGATGCGGCCGCTGTCGAGCGCGGTCATGGCGATCTTGAAGCCGTCGCCCTCGCGACCCACCAGGCAGGAGGCGGGCACGCGGACGTTTTCGAGCACCAGTTCCATCGTGTGCGAGATGTGGCAGCCCATCTTCTTCTCGCGCTTGCCCAGCCGGAGGCCGGGGGTGCCCTGCTCCAGGAGGAAGGTCGAGACGCCGCGGGTGCGGTCGTCGGCCGCGCCGGTGCGCGCCATCAGCATGATCACTTCGGCCGAGTCGGCCTGCGTGGTCCAGAGCTTGGTGCCGTTGATGACGTAGTGGTCGCCGTCCCGGCGCGCCGTGGTGCGCAGCGAACCCGCGTCCGAGCCCGAGCCGGCCTCCGAGAGGCTGAACGCGCCGATGGCCTGGCCGGCCGCCAGCCTGGCAATGCGCTGTTTCTGCGCTTCATTTCCGAATTTTTCGAGGATGACCTGGGCCAGGCCGGTCACGGCCACCGAGATGGCGTACGACACGCTCACCGAGGCCAGTTCCTCAAGGACCGTGATGTAGTCCTGGTAACCCAGGCCCGCACCCCCGTGCGCCTCGGCCACCGGGATGCCGGTCAGTCCCAGCTGGCCCAGTTCGGCGATGAGCTCGGGGCGGAAACGCTCGTCGTGCTCGTCCTGCTCGACCACCGGTTGGATCTTTTCGCGCGCGAACCGGCGGGCCAGGCCGCTCAGCTCAGTCTGCATTTCGGTGGGTTGGAAGTCCATGAGGAGGCTCCTTCAGGAAGGGAGGTTCAGGCTTGGGCCACGTCGTTGCCCAGCATCTGGCGGGCGATGATGGTCCGCAGGATCTCGTTCGTCCCTGCGCCGATCTCGATGAGCTTGGCGTCGCGCATCTGGCGTTCGACCGGGAACTCGCGGGTGTAGCCGTAGCCGCCCAGGATCTGGATGGCGTCGAGCCCCACCTGGGTGGCCATCTGGGCGGACTGGAGCTTGGCCCGCGCGGCCCAGGCCGAGACTTCGCGCGAGCTCAGGCCGCCGGTCAGGTCGAAGGCCTTGGCCGAGTTGTAGGTCAGCGCGCGGCAGGCTTCGTACCAGGCGGAGGCTTCGCTGAGCCGCTCCTGGATCTGCTGGAAGGCGCCGATGGGTTTTCCGAACTGCTTGCGCTCCTGGGCATAGCGGGTCGAAACCTCGATGCAGTTGCGCGCGATGCCCAGCGAGATTCCCGCGATGGTGATGCGCTCGATGTCCAGGTTCCGCATCATGGCCTGCACCGAGGAGTTCTCGTCTCCCACGCGGTTGGCCACGGGAACCTGGCAGTGGTCGAAGACCAGCTCGCCCGTGGGCGAAGCGCGCATGCCCATCTTCTTGAACTTCTTGCCGGTCGAAAAACCGGGCATGCCTTTTTCGACGACGAAGGTGGAAATTTCCCGCTTCGCGCTGCCCGTGCGGGCGTAGCAGTAGAACACTTCACCCACCGGACCATTGGTGATCCAGGTCTTGGTGCCGTTCAGCTCATAGGACTCGCCCTGGCGGGTGGCGCGGGTCTTCATGCCCAGGGCATCCGAGCCCGCCTCGGGTTCGCTCATTCCCATGCCGCCCACGTGTTCGCCGGAGATGAGCTTGGGAAGCCAGCGGGCCTTCTGCTCGGCGATGCCATTGCGGGCAATCTGGTTCACGCAAAGGATGGAATGCGCGAGGTAGGAAAGCGTGGTCGAAGCGTCGACCGCCGCCATTTCTTCCATGGCCAGGGTCGCGGAAACCGCGTCCAGACCGGCTCCGCCGTCTTCTTCCGCTACCGTGATTCCCAGCAGACCGAGGGCGCCCATTTTCGGAAACGCTTCCCTGTGGAAGCTTTCCTCGTCGTCCAGCTGCTCGATCCGAGGAGCCAGCACTGACTGCGCAAATTGACGCACGGTTTCCTGGAGCATGCGATGCTCGTCAGAAAAAAACCACATACAGGTGACTCCTTAAGTTCTGGATGTAATACTCAGACGCATGTTGGGGGAAGCAATAAATTCACGTCCGATCCAGCTCCTGGTTCACTACTGGGAACTGAGACCTCAGGCCATGGCGCAACGCCTGGATGATTTGATTCGCCAAGGAATCAGGCACATCGCCACGTTTGTTCCTTGGCAAGCGGTTGAGTCGGATATCACTCACACGCTGCCTCGTTTTCTTCAGGCCGTGAGTGAAAGGAAGCTGACCGTTTCGCTCATTCTGACTCCGGAATTGGGCATCCATTATCCGTATTCAGGCCTGCCCAAGGATATTTTTTCGACCCCGGAAAACGCGGCCGCTCACGAAGGCGGCGGGCCCATTCCGGTGCTGCAGCCCCCGAACTCGTTTGCTCTCCCTTCGCTGACGGCGCCCGAAGTCGTGAAGCGCTACCACAATTTTCTTTCGCGCATGGACTCGCTGCTGGCGGAGCTGGGCAAGAACCAGCCCGGGCTCCTGGAAGGAGTGACGGCGGTGTTGGGCGGCGGATTCTGGAAGTATTACCGGGATCCAGCGCGTCTGGGTCGGCGCGCCCTATCGGGGTTGGCGGGCGATTTTTCGGTCGGCTCGCAGCTGGCCTTCCGGCAGCGACTGGACCAGACGTTTGCTTCGCGTGAGTTCCAGGATCCCTCTCCGGCCGCTGCCCAGCGCTGGAAATCCCGCTCGCTGGAAAACGTGAACCGCCGCTGGTTCGCGCAGCAGAACGAGGAAGTGTTCCGCAATCGCTCCAGCCAGTTCCTGCGCAAGAAGGCCTTCGGCCTCCAGGTGCGCCAGTTCGAAATCTATACTCCCGAGGCCGACCCGTCGTTCCTGTATTCCCGCCTCCTGGAGTCGGCCTGCAGTGGACGCCCGGATTTCCGCAGGCTCACGGACCTGGTTAAAGAAGCTTCCAAGCGCGCGTCCTTCGCGGGTGGGGTGGCCACCGCACCTTACATCCACTGGACCAAGCTGGGCTCGTTCCGGTCGCTGGGCGATGCCGAAAAGCAGTTCCTGATCTTCCAGTCTCTCCTGGTGTGCGGTGCCCAAGGGGGCGGCGTGCTTCTGGACGAGGCCGAGTGGTTCGCGCTTTCGCCGGCCTTCCGCGCGCGGGCCGAGGCGCTTTCGCGCCAGATCGGACAGGGGAACTTCCGCCTCCGCACGGATGCGTACTTCCTGACTCCGCACCTGTGGTCGGGTCCGGGAGAAATCTGGGAGGAAATTTCGCTCAAGGCGGGCCCCCACGCCCGCATCTCCGCTTCGATCGAACGCATCGCCGCGGATGCCTCGGCCAAGCTCGTGCTGGTCGATCCTTCGTTCGTGCTGACCCGTGACGTGATCCAGCGGCTGCTGGCCCTGGCTCGTGGAGGCAAGATCGTGGCCTTGCCGCGCAGCCCGCTGTACACCGACGCCGCCCGGCGCGAGCTCGGCGATGCGTTGGGTTCGGACCAGAGCATCGAAGTCCAGATGGGCGTGGCGTGCCGTTGTGAGCCCCTTGGCCGCGGCCAATGGGTGCTCTACGATGTGCCGGAGCCCGAGAGCAACGGCGAGTTCCCCGCCAGCGCGCTCAAGGCCCTCGTGGCCGGCCTGATGAACCTGGCGCAGCTGCGGCCAGTGGCCAACGTCAGCGACGATCGCCTGCGGGTCATTCCGCTGGACAAGAAGAAGGGCGGCAT
>CANFHS010000013.1 GCA_947446835.1 Bacteriovoracaceae bacterium | reverse complement strand
GAAGGCACGCTGGTCAGCAGGTCCGTGCCGAAGCGCAGCCACCGCGAAAGCCGGCTGTGCGAGTACTCGGCCATGTAGACGCCAGCCGCGACACCCACCGGGATTCCGGCGCTGGACGCCAGGAGGATCAGCACCAGGGTGCCCAGGATGGCGTTGCCCATCCCGCCACCGGACTCGCCCACGGGCTTGGGAAGCGAAGTCAGGAACTCCCAGTTCAGGGCCGGTGCCCCCTGCCTGAGCACGTACACGAAGATGTTCAGCAGCGGCGACACCGCCGCGATGGCCGCCAGGAAAAGCAGGCCCACCATCAGTCCGTTGGTGAACTTGCGACGCGAGTCGCGAGCTGCCAGGAGCTCGGCCGAAATGCGGGTCATCGGGCGCCTCCCTGCTTGCGGTTCAGGCGCCACACGAAATAGCGCGCCAATGCGTTGATGACGATCGACACGAGGAACAGCGAAAGTCCGATCGAGGCCAGTGCCGAGATGTGCAAGGTGCCGGAGGCCTCCGGATACTCGTTGGCGATGACGCTGGCCATGGTCTGCCCGGGCGCAAAGAGCGAGGTGGCGATCTCGGGGCGATTGCCGATGACCATCGTCACGGCCATGGTTTCACCCAGGGCCCGGCCCAGTCCCAGGATGACCGCACCCACCACGCCCGGCATGGAGGAGCGGAGCACGGACAGGTAGATCATTTCCCAGCGCGTGGCACCCAGACCCAGAGCCGCCTCGCGATGCGAGAGCGGGACGGCGCGGAACACTTCGCGCGAGATGGCCGCGATGGTGGGCGTGATCATGATGGCCAGCACCATGCCCGCGCAGAGCATGCCCACCCCGAAGGGCGCGCCCTGGAACAGGGGCAAAAATCCGAGGCGCGCGCCCAGCCAGGGCTCGACCGTGGTCCGGAGCCAAGGGGCCAGGACAAAGATTCCCCACAGTCCGTAGACCACGCTGGGAATGGCGGCCAGCATCTCGATCAGGAAAGCGACGGGCTTGGCGAGCTTCGAATGGGCGATCTCATTGAGGAAGAGCGAGGCCCCGATCGCCACGGGGCAGGCCATGAGCAGTGCCAGCAGCGACGACACGAGCGTGCCCCAGATGAACGGCAGCGCGCCGAAGGAATCATTGACCGGATCCCAGTCGGTTCCGACCAGGAACTTCGCGCCGAACTTCTGGATCGTGGGCCAGGAGAGCCCCAGCAGCTGACCGACAATGCCAGCGATCAGGGCCAGGACCAGCAGAGCCCCAAGCCTCAGGACCAGCTGGAAGGCCTGATCCCCCAGATGGATGTCCCGCCGCCGGCGAGGTGCAGGCGCCAGGGCCGGGGCAGCAGGGATGGGCGAGGAATGGGTGGTGGCCGTCACGGCCAGTTACTCCGCCTGGATCTGGGCCACTTTGGCCTTGATCGGACCGATCATCGACTTGGGAAGGGAGGCATACGAAAGCCCTTCGGCCAGCGGCTGTCCCTTGTCGAGCGCCCAAGCCAGGAACTCCTTGAACGCGCGGCCCTTGCCGGCTTCCATTTTCGAGTAGGCCAGCAGGTAGGTGAACGACGAGATCGGGTAGGCGTCTTTGCCCTCGGCCTGGGTGATCGAAACCCGGAAATCCTTGGGCATGCCCTTCAGCGAGCCCTGGGCCGCCGCCGTCACGGTCCTGGGCGAGGCGGCCACGTAGACGCCCGCGCGGTTCTTGAGCAGCGCCGAAGGAAGCTTGTTGGCTTCGGCGTAGATCAGCTCGACATAGGCGATGGCGCCCGGAGTCTGCTTCACGAGGCCCGTCACCCCTTCATTGCCTTTGCCGCCCAGCCCCGCCGGCCACTTGATGGCGGTGCCAGAACCCACCTTGGATTTCCAATCAGCGCTGACCTTGGAGAGGTAGTCGGTGAACACGGCCGTGGTTCCGCTGCCGTCGGAGCGGTGGGCCACCATGATGGCCAGGCCCGCCGGGAGCTTCACGCCGGCATTGTCCTTGGCGATCCGGGCATCATCCCATTTGCTGATCTTGCCCAGGAAAATGTCCGCCAGAACGTCGCCCGAAAACTGCAGCGGCTTGGACAGGCCCGGAAGGTTGTAGGTCACCACCACCGCGCCCAGCGCCGTGGGGATGTGGAGAGCCGCAGGCTGGGCCTTGGCCAGCTGCTCATCGGTCATGGGGGCGTCGCTTGCGCCAAAGTCGATGGTCTTGTCCAGGAACTGCTTGATGCCGGCGCCCGAGCCAATGGACTGGTAGTTGATTTCCACCCCGGGCTTCACCTTCTGGAACTCCGAAAACCACTTGGAGTAGAGCGGGTAAGGGAAGGTCGCTCCCGCGCCGTTCAGGAGGGTGGAACCGGCGGCCTGGCAGAAATGGGTCGCCAGAAAGGCGGTCAGGACCAGCAAAACACGCTTCGACATCGGAACAGCCTCCTGAAAAGGTCGGGGGATTCGAGCGGGGCTTATATCCCGCCGTCCCAAGGCGCCTTTGTCAGGATTCAGTCAGGATCAGATTTCCTTGAGATGGTACCGCACGCTGGTGACCACCTTGCCGCGCTTGAAGACGAAGGCGGCGCGGATGAAGAAGGCCGTCTGGTTATGCAGCAAGGTATGCCACCACTTGGAAGTCACGAACTCGGGCACCACGATGGTGACCACATCGTCGTGGGTGGCCTGTTCCACATCGTCCACATAGCTGATGAGCGGCTGGATGACCGACCGGTACGGCGACTTGAGCACCACGAAAGGCACGTCTCCCGCCCAGCGCTGCCATTCCTCGCGCATGCGGTCGGTGGTCCCGGAATCGAGCTCCACATAGCAGGCCCGCACGTCGTCCGAGATGGACTTGGCATAGCGGAGCGCCTCGAGCACGCCCCGGTGGATGCCCGACACCGGGATGACCACCGTGTGCTTGACCCGGTCGGAACGCTGGGGAGGTGCCACGCCCACGAGCGAAAGCTGCGCGCCCACGGCCAGGTAATGGGCGTGGATCTTGCGGAACACCCAGACCATGGCCGGGATGGTGACGATGACCAGCCAGGCGCCATGGCCGAACTTGGCCCAGGCGATGTCGAGCAGCACCACGGCCGTGGTGGTGGCGCCCGCACCGTTGATGATCATCGAGCGCACGTAACCGGGCTCGCGCTCCTTCAGGTGGTGCTTCACCATCCCCAGCTGCGAGAGCGTGAAGGACAGGAACACGCCCACCGCGTAGAGCGGGATCAGCTGGTGGGTATCGCCGTGGAACAGCACCAGCAACCCGATGGCCGCGGCACTCAGGCCCAGGATTCCGTTGGAGAACACCAGGCGGTCTCCCAGGCTGGCCATCTGGCGAGGCAGGTAACGATCGCGCGCCAGCAGCGAGGCCAGGCGCGGAAAGTCCGCGTAGCTGGTGTTGGCCGCCAGGAACAGGATGAGGGCCGTGGAGATCTGGACCATGTAATAGGCGGCCGACGGGCCGAAAACGGCTCGTCCCAGCAGTGACATGACCGTCTGGTCGGCGCTGGGAACAATGCGGTACATGTGGGCCAGCGCCACGATCCCGAAGAACAGCGCGCCCAGGATGATGGACATCCAGACCAGCGTGATCTTGGCGTTCCGGGCCGCGGGCTCCCGGAAGATCTGCACCCCGTTGGAGATGGCCTCCACCCCGGTCAAGGCCGCGCACCCTGATGCGAAAGCGCGCAGCACCAGGATCATCGGAACCACCGGATACTGGGCGTGCATGAGCGGAGAGGCCTGCACGGCGGGAAGTCCCTGGGCCGCGCGGTAAAAGCCCGCGACGATCATCAGGGCGACCGAAAGGACGAAAAAGTAGGTCGGAAAAGCGAAAACCGTGGCCGACTCCCGGATGCCACGCAGGTTCATCACCCCGATCAGGATGACCACCAGGATACCCAGGATGATCTTGTGGGCAAAAAGCCAGGGAAACGCCGAGGCGATGTTCTCCACGCCGGCCGCGACCGAAACGGACACGGTCAGCGTGTAGTCGATCATCAGCGAAGCGCCCGCCACCAGCCCCGCGGTTTGTCCCAGGTTTTCCTTGGCCACCGTGTAGGCGCCACCGCCCGAAGGATACGCTTCGATGGTCTGGAAATAGGAGGCCGTCAGGATGATCAGGAGCGCCACGATTCCCAGCGCGATGGGCAGGGAATAGGCGGTCGCCGCGGCGGCAAAACCCATCAGGACAATCAGGATTTCGTCCGCAGCGTAAGCGACCGACGAAAGGGCGTCCGAAGAGAGCGTGGACAGGGCTTTCCACTTGGGAATCCGCTCGTGATGCAGATTCTGGGTCGACAGGGGTTCACCGATGAAAAACCGTTTGACGCTCGAAAGCTGAGGCATGCGAGAGAAAATCCCACCCGATTCACGGGTTCCGAACTCAGGAATTCGAGATTCTTACTGCCGCAGCGCAAGCAAATCCAGCCCGGCTTTCAGGTTGTTGAGGGTCCCAGGACTGTGCTATTCTGAAAATGTTAGAATGTCCCGTCCGCGTCAGAGTTCCGAGCATGGTGCTCATGTCCTCTTCAGCGGCGACAGCCCCTAAGGAGATTTCATGGGCAAGAAACTGTATGTTGGTAACCTTCCGTTCTCGGCAACCGACGCTCATCTGCAGGATATTTTCGCGCAGATCGGCACGGTGGCATCGGCCAAAGTGATCATGGATCGCGAAACCGGCCGCAGCAAAGGCTTTGGCTTCGTGGAAATGTCGACCGACGAAGAAGCGGCCGACGCCATCAGCCGCTTCCACGGCGCCGAGTACGAAGGCCGCCCGATGACGGTCTCGGAAGCCCGCCCGATGGCCCCGCGCGAAGGCGGCGGTGGCGGACGCGGTGGCTTCGGTGGTGGCGGCGGTGGACGCGGCGGCCAGGGTGGTGGCGGCGGTCGCGGCGGCAACCGCTGGTAATCCAGCCCGTTCCAAGATTTAAATCCAAGATTTGAATCGAAGGTCTGAAAAAGCAAAAGGCCTGGTGAGGAAACTCACCAGGCCTTTTCAATTTGGTGCGAGGAAGAGGACTCGAACCTCCACACCCTTGCGGGCGCTAGACCCTGAATCTAGTGCGTCTACCAATTTCGCCACCCTCGCAGGCTCGAAATCTTGAATGACTCACCGAATCGCAAAGTCCCCGACGAAAGTCAACAGGTGCTGAAGACTCAAACTCCAGTTGCTTCGACCCGGACGCGCCCGGTCTGTCTTCCGTCATGGACGGGGTCGGGAAGGCCGGTCCGCGGAGGAGGGGGGGGTGGCGGGGGTGGGGCGTCCGAGCCAGGGCCCGAATTCGAAGGCCCGCCCGGGCCGTTCTGGCTGCCTGGGGGCGGGGGCGCCTGCTTCAGGAAGCCCTTCTGGAAGTCCTCGCGCGACCGCACCTCGGGGGCACGACCGCCCGAATCGGTCACCAGGGTCTGCATCTGCTGCTGAGAAAGCGCTTCGAGCTGGGGACCCCTGGGCGGCGGAGGGGGCGCACCGCCCCCCGGGCTGACCGGCGTTCCACCCCCGGCCCGCGCCCCTTGGCCCGCAGGCAACGCAACCGGAGGAGCTGAGCCCACCCGGAGCTCGGCCTCGCCGCTGAGAGTGGCAAAGAACGCAGGCTGGCTCGGAGCGCCCGTCGCTTCGGCATAGACCTCGGTACCCCGCACGCCCATCACCGCCGAGCGCGAGCGCAGGTAGAACTTGGTGGTCCGGGGCACGGCGGTCTCGGTGGCTGGCGGGGTACGGACCAGGGCGCGGGCTTTCCCCGAAACCAGGTCCACTGTCACGGCCAATTGCCCGTTTCCGGCGCGGGTCATGACAAAAGACGATTCAGGCCCGATCTGGACCGCACTCGAATTCCCCACCAGGACCACGCAGCCCGAGTCCCTGCCCGTCACGATGCGCGCCCCTTCCCGCAGCGCCACGGCGGCGGTCACGGGCTGGCCATCCACCTGGACCCGGCCGTGGATCGAGCCCACGAAGGCGCGCGGTTCCTCGGCAAACGCCGTCACCGGAAGTCCCAAAAGCCCAAGCAGCAGCAAGCGCGTGAGGTCAGAACGCATGAGTCACCCCCAGCATGCCCTGGAACTTGGTGTAGCGGGCGTCTTCGTAGGTGGAGGTGTTGCGATGGCCCGAGTAAGCCAGCGAGTAGCTCCAATGCGGGCCGCTTTTCCAGCCCAGATCCAGACCCACGTCCAGCGCGCGATCACTGCGACCCAGCTTGGACTTGGGATAAAACGTGGCCGAAGGCTCGCCCCGGAGCTGAAGGCTCCAGCTCCGCGAAAAAGCCCAATCCAGGCTGACAGGCGCCCCCAGGGCGTCGGACTTGTAATTGTCCCCCCGGGTGAACTGCTTGTCCCACCCCAGGCCCGCGCCCAGGACCCAGGCCCCGAGCTTGCGCCGGTACTGGACGCCCACCGAGGCGGAGGGACCCGAGCGGTCGTTGTCGGGATCGTCTCCCGCCTCGAAAAGGAATTTGCGGTAACCTGCCCCGGCCTTCAGACGGGTTTCGGAAACACTGTCGTGCACCCACACGGGCCGCAGGTAGGCCAGCACGCCCCAGTTGAAGAACTGGAAGCCGTTGGAATTGAGGAAGCTCAGGTCCGCATCCACCGACCAGGCGCTCTTCCAACGGCCGTGCACCGGGCCCTCTGCGCCGATCGAAGCTGCCGAATAGAGGCTGTCGAAGGTCTGGGCGGCGGCGCTGGAGTACCAGGTGAAGGTGCTTGAGCCCTCGAGCTTCCAGGTGTCTTCGCCCGCCTTCCAGGTCTTTCCGGCACGGATGGAAGGCGCAAGAGCCGGACTGGCCTGGCCCGCATCGGTCGCGCCCGCCTGGGTGGCGTCCGTCAGCAGAAGCACGTTGGTGTCGTAGCCGCCGCTCAGGCCCATTGAAAACCAAGAAACCGCGCGTTGTTCCTTGCTTCCGCTTCCCGGCGCGGCCGGAGCCAGGAGGGAAGCCACACTGGCCTTTTCCTGCTCGGGCGCGAGGGCCAGGGCCCGGGCCAGCGCCGCCTTGGACTCGGGCAACTTGCCCTGCCTGGACAACACCAGAGCGTAGAGCCTCCAGGCCTGGGGATCTTCCAGGTCTCCCTTCAGGTGCTCGCGCAGGGCCTGGGCTGCCGCTGCGAGATCTCCCCGTTCCAGGTGGATCGAAACGGCGAAGCGCACCAGCTCGCGATTGGTCTCGTCGCTGGCCTGGACGGGCGTCGAAGCCAGCCCAAGCAAGGCGATCGCAACCAGCCAGGCCCCGCCCCGGACGGTGCCGAGGCTCACGGGCAGGCCCCGAACGTCCGCGTCGACAGATCGACCAGCCCGTTGGCGGGAGGTGTGGTCTGGGTCAGGTCGACATCCAGGCATTGCGTGGCCAGCAGGGTCGTCGAACAGCTACCACTCGCGTAGGCGAACAAGCGGGCCACGAGCCGGAACTTTCGGGCCAAGGGGACCGGATAAAAATAGGTCTGGGTAGGGAACGACGCGGTGGCGGTGAGGCACGCCAAGGCAGGGGCATACGCTCCCGTGATGGGCTGCAGGATCCCCACGTTGTAATCCACCGCGTTCGGAAGCGTCGGAAGCTGATCGAAGTTCGGCTGGGGAAGCTTGAGCACGACAAAGGGATCACCGGGCGGTGACATCGGCGGCGAGGCCTGATGGGTCACCACGGTGGTGGCGATCTGGGTGGGAACGCTGACGTCACTGGAAGCGTTCAGGTCCAGGCCCGCCAGGGTTCCGACCACCGGGTAGAATTCATTGCTCACGTCATCCAGCGGGATGCACTTGCGCGCGAAACCCGTGACCTCCAGGCGCCTCGGCCCGCCCTTGCGGAGCAGCAGGTCCATTTGCGCCTTGAGAAGCCCGCCCGTGCCAGCGGTCAGGGTGTCATTCAGCTCGTAATTGTCGAACTTGAAGATTTCGGGCAGGCCCTGGAACTGGTCCACCAGGAAAAGATTCTGGATCCGCTGGCAGGTGGCGAGCGCATTGAACCCGCCGCCCGCGCCCTGCGGCCTGCCCATCTGGAAATGGACCTTCACATAGCCTTCGGGGACTTCGCGCCCGCAGGCCAGAAGTCCCGAAGCCAGGACAAGCATCCCCCCGAAGATTCTGCCGAGCTTCCGTGCCGGGATCATCTCCCGGATTAGAAACCGGACTCAGACCACCGGCAAGGAGATTTCTCTCGGCACAACCGACGTCATGCCCAGATCATCCAGGAGCTTCTGGTCCTCATCCACATCCGGGTTGGAAGTGGTGAGAAGCTTCTCGCCCGAGAAGATCGAGTTGGCGCCTGCCAGGAAAGCCAGAGCCTGCGCCTCGCGGGAAAGCTGCAACCGGCCAGCCGAAAGCCTGACCCGCGAACGCGGCATCAGGATGCGCGCCAAGGCCACCATGCGGACCAGGTCGAACGGATCCACCGGGCTCTGCTTCTGGTTCTCGAGCGGCGTGCCTTCGACCGGCACCAGCGTGTTGATGGGAACCGAATCGGGATGCGGCTCAAAGCAGGCCAGCTTGGCCAGAAGACCGCAACGGTCCTCGATGGCCTCGCCCATTCCGATGATTCCCCCGCAGCAGGTGCTCAGGCCCGCCTTGCGGACCCGCTCCAGGGTGTCCAGGCGGTCCTGGTATTTCCGGGTGGTGATGATCTTGGAGTAGAACTCCTCGCTGCTGTCGAGGTTGTGGTTGTAGGCGGTGAGGCCTGCTTCCTTGAGGCGTCTGGCCTGGTCGTCGTTCAGCATGCCCAGCGTGCAGCAAACCTCGAGACCGGTCTCGGAGACGGCCTTGACCATCTCGATGACCTGGTCGAATTCCGGGCCGTCCTTGACCTGGCGCCAGGCCGCGCCCATGCAGAAACGGTCCGAGCCGTTCTCGCGCGCGCGGATGGCGCTCTCGCGGACCGTGTCGACCGACATCAGCGACTGGCGCGGCAGGCCCGTGTCGTAGTGGGCGCTCTGGGGGCAGTAGCTGCAGTTTTCCTGGCAGCCACCCGTCTTGATGCTGAGCAGGGTGGCCCGCTGCACTTCGTTCGCCCGGTTGAACTCCCGATGCACCTGGGCCGCCCGGAACACCAGGTCGGTGAGGGGGAGGTGATAGAGCTCGAGAACTTCTTTTGCGGTCCAATTGTGCCGGATTGGAGTGGTCATCAGGGGCGGTTTGTACTACCCGTCCCCCAGGGAATCACCTGTTTTATGCAACCCTTGTTTGAAGAACGCCTGGCCGAGCTGGAACGCCTGGGCCTCAGGCGGCACCTTCCTGAACCGGTCGCCACCCCGGGGGCGCGTCTGGCCCGCGCGGGCCAGGAGCTGGTCCAGCTGTCCTCGAACAACTACCTGGACCTGGCCTCCCATCCCGCGCTCATCGAAGCCTCGGTCCAGGCCACCCGCCGCCACGGCTGCGGGGCCACCGGCTCGCGCCTGCTTTCGGGCAACCTGGAGCTCCACGGACAGCTGGAAGCCGCCGTGGCGCGCTTCAAGGGCACGCAAGCCGCGCTCGTGTTCAACAACGGATATGCAGCCAATCTGGGCCTCCTGTCGTGCCTGGCCGGACCCGGTGACCTGTGGGTCTGCGACAAGCTCAATCATGCCTCCCTGATCGACGGCGCGCGGGCTTCGGAAGCCGAGGCGCGCTGGTACCGGCACGGCGACCTGGCGCGCGCGCGCGCGCTCCTGCTCCGCCACCGCGAGGAACACCCGGCCCAGGCCCGGTGGATCGCCACCGATGGCGTCTTCTCGATGGACGGCGACGTGGCCGATCTGCCGGCCCTGCTCGAGCTGGCGCGCGAGACCCGGGCCGGACTGGTCCTGGACGATGCCCACGCCACGGGTGTCCTGGGCCCGACAGGCAGGGGCACTTTCGAGCATTTCGGGATCCAGCCGGACGCAAGGGCCCTTGGAATTCCGGGCCTCGTCGTGATGGGCACTTTCGGCAAAGCCCTGGGTTCGGCAGGCGCCTACGCCGCCACCGACTGCTCCACCCGCGAGTGGCTCTTGAACCGTGCCAGGCCTTTCATCTTCAGCACGGCCCTGCCTCCGGGGGTCCTGGCGGCCTCGCTGGCGGCGCTCTCGCTTCTGGAAACCGAGCCCGGGCTCCCCGCCCAGCTCCGGAGCCGCGCCACCCATTTCAGGAACGCGCTGAGACGCCAGGGCCTCCCGATCAACCCGGGCCCCACGCCCATCGTTCCCATCGCGGTGGGAGACGCCCGCCGGGCGATCCAGCTCTCGGAGCGGCTCCAGGCGCGTGGAGTGCTGGCCCTGGCCGTGCGCCCACCCACGGTCCCCCAGGGCTCCTCCCGGCTCCGCTGCACGGTCATGGCCACCCACACCGAAGCGGAGCTCGAAAACGCGGCACGGCTCATCGCCCAGGAACTGGCCTCCGCACCCGGGAGCTTGGCCCATGAAGTTTGACCTCAAAAGCCTTCCTGGCGGCGGAGTGCGGATCGACACGGGCCAAAAACCCCAGGCGCTGCTCCTGCACGGCTACGGCGGTACTCACCGCGATCTTCTGCCCCTGGCGCTCTCTCTGGCGCAGGCCGGACACTCGGTCTGGCTGCCCGATCTGCCGGGTCACGGCGACGCGCCGGGAGAGCTCACCTCTGAGGCGCTTACCGAGGCCATGGAGCGCTGGAACGCCTCGATCGGGCGCGTGCCGGGAACCCCGGGCTGGCTCCTGCTGGGACACAGCCTGGGAGCACGCGTGGCGTGGGCCATGGCCCGGCCCGGAGATGGCCTGGTCTCCGTATCGCCTCCGCTTTCGGCAGGATTCTCGTCCGAGCTCCGCAAGGAGCTGCTGTCCGTGCTTCGCCCGCGCTGGGTGCGCGAATCGCGCCCGATGATGGGACTGGTGGAAGCGCTGGACACCCTGCCCGAGGCGCCCGAGTTCCAGATCGAGCACCTGCTCCTGGTGGCTGGGCGGGACCTGTCGTCGGTCGAAGAAGCGGCAGCCCTCCTCAAGGACAGCCCGGGTTGCCAGATCGAGCGGATTCCGCACACCGATCACACCTCGATCCTGCTTCATCCGGCCACCTCCGAAAGGATCCTGGGATGGATCGGAAACTGACCCCGGGCTCGCCCTACGACGAGCTGGCCCAGGCCTACGATTCGCCGGTGAACCAGGCGTTTTACGGCGCCATCGCCGATTGCCTGGGCGCCTGGGTGCCTGAGGCCGGAAGCCATCCCGAGCGCCCGCGCGCCCTGGATCTGGCCTGCGGCACCGGGACTTCGCTCGAGGCCCTCTCGGCCCGCTTCCCGGGCTATGCCTGGGAAGGCGTGGACGCCTCGGCGCGGATGATCGAGCGGGCCCGCGCGCGGCCCGCCCTGGAGTCCCTGGCGCTGCAGGTGGCACGGGCCGAAGCGCTTCCCCACCCGGACCAGAGCCTTGAGCTCATCAGCTCAAGTTTTGCCCTGCACTGGTTCGGACCTGCGGCCTGGAGCGAGGTCTGGCGCGTTCTCAAGCCCGGAGGCTGGTTCGTCGGAAGCGTTCCACTCCGGGGCAGACGCCCCGCACACCCGGGCAACGAGGCACTCTTTCGCGCCCTACTGGCCCGCAGGCGCCAGGCGCGTTCGGGCGCGGGCGCGGGCCTGAGCGAAGGCCAGCTCCGGGAGAGGCTCGAGGGCTGGAGCGAGGTGTCGTTCCAGGCGCTGGAGCTTGAGGAATCCTTTCCGGGCCTTGCCGAGATGAACCGGATCCTGACCACCCGGGGCTCGGTCCAGGCCATTTTCGGTCTTCCGGCGCTTCCTCCCGAAACCCGGGCGCCCGAGGGCGAGCTCACTTTTGTCTGGAAAATCGGCTTCTTCCGGGCCCAAAAACCTTCCTGAAATCCTGGGGCTCTCCTGACACCTGTCAGCTTTTTTTACAGGCCCCTGCCAATCTCTGTACACCCAACTTATTGATTTAACTGGGATGCGCTTTGCGCTATGTCTGGCACGTTTTCTGAACACTGGGACCCGGAGAAACGAGAGATATTTATGAAAAACACTTCTTTCCTCAAAAAGGTCGCCCTTGTCGCTTTCGCCCTGGGCACGCTCACTGCCTGCGGCCGGAGCGCCGACAACCTTTCGGTCAGCATGAGCGGCCTGAATGGCTACTGCCCCGCGGGACAATACCCCAACTTCTACGGTGGCTGCTCCCCCGGTAACGGCACCAACGGCTATTACTCGGGCGTTCCCTGCCAGGGCGGCGTGAAGGTCGGAACCGACCGCTGCAAATACGAATTCTCCTTCCGCCTGGTTTCGGGCTACCAGAGCCGCGCCTACAAGATCGAGCCGGGCACCATCACCAACGCCCTGGCGCCTTACCAGACTTCCAAGTACCTGCTCGACGGGGACCGGGTCATCGCGGTCATCAACAATCCGCACGCCCAGTGGGGAACCGCGAACAAGTGCGACACCGATCTTCACGGCGTGTACGTGGGCAGCGACAAGAGCCGCTACGGCCAGGTCCAGGTCCACAAAAGCCTGCCGATGGCCCTGTCCCTCAAGGTGGGCGACATGTTCGCGAGCATCGCCGACGGCGGCACCTTCACGGTGTCGGGCGTGGGCTCCTCGTCGATCGCCGCACGCCAGGCCCTGCTCGGCTTCAATGCCGGCACCAGCGGGGTTTCGATCAACAACTTCGGGTCGGCCTGCAACCTGGATGTGACGCTCACGGTCCAGGCCTGCCGCGACTACTACAACAACTCCGCCAGCGGCTGCTACTGAGCCCAGCGGATCTCGTTTCTCCGGACGGGTCGCTCACCTCGGGGTGGGCGACCCGTTTTGCATTTGCGGCGCCGGATGGGCTACACTCCCGGCAACACTCATGCAAAAGCGCAAGGATCGGCGAGCCGAAAAAGCAAAATCCAGGGAAACCCGCCAGGAACCAAGGACGCCCGAGCAACCCAAGGGCTTCTCCTTCACGGACCGCTCGGGCAAGGTCCACACCGTGTCACGCGGCGATCGCCAGGCTTCACCGGCCCCGGTGCGCCCGGCCGGCTTCCAGCGCCCGGACCCCGTGCGCTTGCCCGACCACCCGACGCTCAGGCCAGCACCCAGCGCGCAGCGCAGCCGCTCCATCGAGCTGGAGACCGAAGCCACCGTCCGCGGAGTCGAAAGCGGGGGACTCGAGGCGCAGGATCTCCACAGCTATCGCGCGGCACCCCACCGCGCCCAACGGCACAAGCCTGAACGCAGGGGGCCGCCTGCCCCGTCCGAGGCCAGGCACAAGCCCGGCGGCAAGAAGAAGGCCCGGCCTTCCGGACCCGCCCGCACGCTCAAGGCCACGGTCGACAAGAACCGCAAGGGTTTCGGCTTCCTGATCTTCGCCGATCGCAGCGTGGAGGACCTTTTTCTTCCGCCTCGCGACGCGCAGAACCTGTTTCACGGCGACCGGGTCGAAGTGACCCTCACCCACGAAGGTCAGGTCGCCCAGCTTACGGTGGTGGAGCACCGTTTCCGGGAGCTGGTCGGGCGCTTCCAGCCGCGCGGCACGCGCGGTGGCGTCGTCATCTACGAGCGGCGCAAGGCGCGCGAGGAAGTCTACATTCCCAAGCCCGACCCCGGAGCCAAGCCCAACGACTGGGTGCGGGCCCGGGTGAAATTCGATGACGAGCAGGGGGGAGGGGTCACGGGTGAGATCACCCAGGTCTACGGGCCCGAGCTGCCCGCCCAGGCCGACATCGGCATGGTCGCAGCCGAGTACAATCTGGTCGAGGAGCACACCGCCGAAGCCGAGCAGGAAGCGCGCTCCTTCACGCTGGACCTTGACCTGAAGAAAGGTCGCCAGGATCTGCGGAACATCCCGTTCATCACGATCGACGGGGAAACGGCTCGCGACTTCGACGACGCCATCTACGTGGAGCGCAACAAGTCGGGGTTCATCCTCTGGGTGGCCATCGCCGACGTCAGCCATTACGTGACGCCCGGAAGCGCCCTGGACTCCAGCGCACGCGGCCGCGGCACGAGCGTCTACTTCCCCGAGAAGGCCTTCCACATGCTGCCCAGGGCCTTGTCCGAAAACCTGTGCAGCCTGAGGCCGCACGAGCCCAGGCTCGCGATGGTGGCCCGCATGGAGTTCGACCACAAGGGCGAACCCACCGGCACCCGCCTCATGGACGCGCTGATCGAAAGCCGCCGGCGCGCCACCTACAACGAGATCCAGGCCGAGTGGGAAGCCAACCAGTCCAACAAGGGCTGGGTCTACGAAGCCCACTTCGCGCTCTACCAGCTCATCCGCCAGCGCCGCAACCGGCGCGGTTCGATCGACTTCGACCTGCCCGAGGCGGAGATCCGCGTGGACGAGGCCGGTGAGGTGCAGTGGATCCGGCTGCGGGAGCGCCAGGACGCGCACCGGCTGATCGAGGAGTTCATGATCGCCGCCAACGAAGCGGTGACGACCTGGATCCAGGAGCGCGACTGGCCTTTCCTTTACCGCATCCACGAGGAGCCTTCCGAGGAGGCCCTGCGGAAATTCCAGAAATTGGCCGCCACCGTGGGCGTCAAGGTGCAACTCGACCGCCCCGGGCGCTCGCTGAGCCAGGCCCTGAACGAGGTCGTGCTGAAGCTGGGCAACCATCCGGCTTCGGTGCTCCTGAACATGGCGCTCCTGCGGTCCATGCGCCAGGCCGTCTACAGCGCGAGCCACGACATCCACTTCGGCCTGGCCAGCGAAGGCTACACGCATTTCACGAGCCCCATCCGGCGTTACCCGGACCTGGTGGTGCATCGCATGCTGCGCATGGCACTGCAGGCCGACAATGGCATCTCGCCCAGGCCTCCCCATGGCGAGCTCGAAAAGACCGAACAGGAGCTCCACGAGGTGGCTGAACATTGCAGCTACCGCGAGCGCGTGGCCTCCGAGGCCGAGCGCGAGTCGATCCGGCTCAAGCAGATCCGCGCCATGCTGTCCCGGGTGGGCGACGAGTTCGAGGGCAAGATCGTCGGCATGGTGGAATCGGGCTTTTTTGTCCAGCTCGCCGACCCCTACGTCGAGGGCATGGTGACCCAGGAGTCGCTGAACGACGACTTCTACCAGTTCAACGAAGAGCGGATGATCTTCTACGGCACCCGCAAACGCAGGACATTCCGCATCGGCCAGCCGGTGAGGGTGACCGTGCTGCGGGCCAACATCGACGAACGAAAGATCGAGCTTGGCCTGGTGGATGAGCATCCGGACCGCCACCGCAAGGATGAGGCTGACTCAGCCGGGGCGCCGGACCAGGATCCGGCCGAGGCCGCGGAACGCGAGCGCCAGGAGCGGCGGGCTGCCGCCAAGGAACGGCGCAAGCAGGCCCGTCAGGCGGCCCGGCGCAAGCCGGGCGGGGGCGGCAAGCCCGGCGGCAAAGGCAAGGCGGGCAAACGCCCTGCCAAGCGCCGCTGAGCGGGCAGGCGGCAACTGCTGCCGGGTTGCCCTCGGTTCCCAGGAAAGCGACAATCAATCCAGATGAAATGGTTCAGGACCGCAGGCCAGATCGGCCAGGCGGTGAAAAACGTGCAACGCCTGCGACAGATCCTGGGGGTCCTCTCCAAGCACGGCTTTGCCACGTTCATCCAGCGAATGAACCTGGGCAAGTTCCTGCCCGCGCGACTTTCCATCACCTCCGAGGTGGAAGCCGAGCGGAGCCCGGCAGAACGCCTCAGGCTCTCGTTCGAGGAGCTCGGCCCCGCCTTCGTGAAGTTCGGTCAGCTCCTCTCCACACGCCCGGACCTGCTGCCCGAGAGCTACGTCGAGGAGTTCACCCGTCTCCAGGACGACGTCCAACCCCTGCCGTTCAACGTGGTCCGGCAGGCCGTCGAGCGCGAGCTGGGCAGGAGCCTGGAGGCGGCCTATTCCCAGTTCAGCGAAAAACCCCTGGCCGCGGCCTCCATCGCACAGGTCCACGAGGCCGTGCTCCACACCGGTGAAAAGGTGGTGGTCAAGGTCCAGCGGCCCGAGATCGAGCGCCTCATCGAGACGGACATCTCACTCCTGGCCTTCCTGGCCGGGCTTCTCGAGAAATACGTGCCCGAGACCCGGGTCATCGGACCCAGGCTGGTGGTGGACGAGTTCTTCCGCACCCTTTCGCAGGAAACCGACTTCGCCATCGAAGCCAACAACATGGGACGGATCGCGAAGAACCTGGCGGTCTTTCCGGAAATCGTCATCCCCAAGGTCTTCAAGTCCCTGAGCACCCACCGGGTGCTGACCCTGGAACGGCTGGAAGGCGTCCGGGTCAACGACATCAAGGCCATGGACGCAGCCGGAATCGACCGCAAGCGGGTGGTGCAGACCGGCGCGCGCGCCTTCTTCAAGTCCGTGATGATCGACGGCCTGTTCCACGGGGACCTGCACGGCGGAAACCTTTTTGTCCTGCCGGGAAACCGGCTGGGAATGATCGACTTCGGCATCGTGGGCCGCCTCTCGGAGCGTTCGCGCGACCAGCTGGCCAGCATGGTCATGGCGCTCCTGAACGAGGACTTCGAGACCCTTTGTTACGTCTACGCCGACCTCTCGTCGTCGAGCCACGCCATCGACTTCGAGGGCTTCCAGCGCGAGGTCCGGAACACGCTTGCGCCCTACCTGGGCCTTTCGCTCAACGAGCTGAACGCGGGCCGCGTCCTGATCGAAGCCACGCGGATCGCCACCCGTTACAACATCCAGGTCCCCGGCGACTGGATGATCGTCTTCAAGGCCATCCTGACCATCGAGGGAATGGGCCGGACGCTGGACCCCGAGTTTGACCTGCTGGCCCTGGGCCAGGACCTGGTGGGCGACCTGGTCAAGCGCCAGTACAGCATGGAGCGCATCTCGCGCGACCTGCTCTGGGTGGCCAAGGACACCGCCTCCCTGCTCCAGATCCTGCCCCGGCAGATCCGCGCCCTGCTTCGCAAGCTCAGCGCGAACGACTTTGCGCTCGAACTGAAACTGCCGCAGCTCGAAGACCTGCGCGAGCAGCTGGATCTGAATGGCCGCCGCGGCAGCCTCTCCCTACTGGCTTCGGGACTTTTTGTCGCAAGCGCCCTGGCCTTGCAGGGCCAAGCCACCCACCACGTGGCGGGCTACCCCTTGCCGGCGGTCCTTTTCTTCGCCGGCGGCT
>CANFHS010000012.1 GCA_947446835.1 Bacteriovoracaceae bacterium | reverse complement strand
GACTTCGGTCAGGCCGGTGAACGGATTGAGCAGTGAGTGCAGGTGAGCTTGGGGCGATCCGAACGGGATCGCGCCGAAGCTCGCTCCCAGAAGCGGAAACACCAGCGCCTGGAGCGCCGAGGATTCCGTCGCGCCCAGGGCCCGGTCGCTGAGGTTGTCCAGCAGCAGGTGGGTGGCTGTACCCAAGGCCAGGGCCGCGAGCGTGCGCGAGCGACGTGTCCATGCCAGGGCGGTCAGCAGCAGCAGGAAGAGGGCCGTGTGCCCGACGGTACGGGTGCCGCTGATCAGGCCCAGCTCCGCGCCGATCCGGCCTGTCATCCACGAAGCGCCGTAATAAAGCGGCTTGTCGATCAGGTCGGGAAGAAGGGTGCCTGCCAGGAGCCAAGCGTAGGGCAGGCCTCGCGCCCAGGGACTGGCCAATCTTGAACCGATTCCGGTGTGACCCAGCACGAACATGAGCCCAGGGTATCACGGGAGGCGGGGCTTCCGCTCGGGACGGCGTGGATCCAGCCGGATCAAATATTCTGCCGCTTCGCACTGGAATCCCGCAAAATGGGAGGGGATGAAGACGCTGCTGCGAGTCCTGGCAATTGGGGTCCTGACCATCGGGGTTCTGGGGGTTCTTCCGGGCCGGGTGTGGGCCACGAGCTTCGTGGAACGTCCGTTTCCCGACACGGTCCATGATGCGCCCACCATCGCGCGGGGCAAGATCGGCATGAGCTATGCCGACTGGTCGGCGGGTGGAGACGGGCGCAAGGCGCTGTACACCTATTACGAATTCCAGGTCGACGAGGTGTTCAAGGGCCAGCTGGGCGACTCCCACCGCGCCATGATCCGTGAGATCGGGGGCGAGAAGAATGGCGTGGGCCTCCAGGTTTCGGGTGCGGCCAAGTTCGAGCGCGGCGAAGACGTGGTGCTGCTGCTGGGGCCCGCCAATCTGGATGGCTCGCATGACGTGCGCGGCCTGATGATGGGCAAGTACAGCGTCGAGAAGGACGAGGAGGGTCGCGAAGTCCTGGTGGGCGCCGGCGTCAGCAGGGTGACGCATGCCGGACATTCCGACGAACCGGGGCATGGCCAAGATGGCACCGGCCCCGTGAAAAAATGGACCCTGGACGCGCTTCGCAGCCTGGTGCGCGAGCAGGCACGCGACGCGGTCCCGGTTCCCGACAAATCCGCGATTCCCGTGAAATCGCAGGGATCCGCTGAGGCGCTCCAGAGGCCGATCCCGCAGCCCTTGGCCACTGGCGATGCGGCACCTGGATTGCAACCTGAAGAGGAAGGAAGCAAGGCGGCTTCCTCCTCGCACGACCCAAGGATCTGGGTCTGGGGAGGGGTTGCTGCGCTTCTGGCGGGAGTCCTGCTGCGGCTCCTGCGCAAGCGCTGAAAAACCAGGGTGATTCGGGGGGCAAGGTTGCCTCCCGGGGGAGTCTCAAGGATGGGACGGTTTCTGTCTGCGTTGCTGTTTTGCGTGGGCTTTTGCGCTCCGGTCTCGACGACGGTGTTTGCCTACACCCGGACGGTCACGTCCTCGGGCACTCCGGTGCACTGGGTGGGAACTCCGCGCCTGCCTCTGGCGGGAAATTCCACCAACAGCAGCGGAATCGGGGCCTCGGATTTTTTCGGGGCCGTGGTGCGAGGGCTGCAGCGGTGGCAAGCCGCGTCCGGCGGCGCGGTGAGCTTTGATTACTGGCAGGGAACCGATCGCGGCACCTACGAGCCCAACGGCGAGATGAACGGGTTGTCGAGCATCTATTTCTCGTCCAACTCGGGCAGCCCCATGCCCGCCGAGGTGCTGGGTCTGACCCAGGTCTGGTACAACACCTCCTCGGGCGAGATCGTCGAGGCGGACATCGAGCTCAATGATTCGGCCTACGAGCTGACCCTGAATCCGGCAGACACCTCCGGCTCGGGCAACGGAGGATCCTTGGACCGTCGCCGGGTCTTCATCGAGAACGTCATCACCCACGAGTTGGGCCATGCCTATGGCTTGTCCCACAGTGGGGGGCTCCAGAGCGCGATGCTGGCCGTGGAGGCCCCGGAGCAGGCGCATCTGGGCTGCGATGAGCAGAGCGCGATCCAGGTCATCACCCGGGGCGAAACGGGGGGAGGGCGGGGGCTCCTGAGCGGGCAGGTCGTCTCCGAGCACACGGGGCGCCCGGTGTTCGGGGCGCACGTGGCTGCCATCTCGGCGCGGAAGGGCACGGTGGCCGCCACGGGACTCACCGATCCCGCCGGACACTACCGGATCGGGGGACTGCTGCCCGGCGAGTACTTCGTACTGGCCGAGCCTTTCTTTGCGGGCCCTCGCAGCCTGCCGCCTTTCTACCAGGGCATGGACGCGCAGGTCTGCGGCGGCGGTCGCCTCTTTGCGCGGACGTTCCTGGGGGTGGACGGCAGCGGCCGGACCAAGGCGGTCACCGTTCCGTCCGGGGGGACTGGATCGGCGCCGACCCTGGTTGCCCAGTGCGCTGAAGGTAGCGGGACTTTGGCCGCGATCTCGGCCTTGCCCGGCACGGGCGCGCTGGCCACGGCCCCCGATCTGCACCCGGTGCCCGGCCAGGTGGCGGGCCTTGTGGATCGGCTCGATTCGGGACAGACGTTCTACCGCCTGGGGCGGATCTCCGGAAATCTCGAGATCCATGTCCTGGGCTACAGCCTCTTTTCGCCGGTTGAAACGCGGGTGCAGCTCCTGGACTCGTCGGGCCGGGAGGTCACCTACGATGCCCTGGACCCCGTGTACCGGAGCGCCGACTCGGGCTATGTGAACCACGACTCGGCTCTCCTGGCCCGCGGGCTTCCTGCCGGAGATTACACACTCAGTGTGCAGCAGGGTCGACTCGGGGCGGAAAGTTACCCGTCCGGCTTCATGAGCCTGGACCAGGTGCCATTCGTCCTGATCACGGCTGCCGTGGAGCAGTCGTCCACCTCCAACCTGGAGCAGGTTTCCCAGGCGGCGCGCTGCCGCACGTCCGAGGCGTTCGCGACGTACTCGAGTCCGCCGGGCCCTCCCGAGCGGCATTCGGTCCAGGATGGCGGGGGCATCGGCTTCTGCGGCAACGTCCGGATCGTGCGCGGCGACTCGGGGCCCCCGACCGACGGCGGCGCTTCTCCGGGCGCCATCCTGGGATATTTCCTGCCATTCCTGGCGGCGGTAGCCTGCCTGAAGTTCGGCAGGATGCGGTTGTTGCGAACCTGAGACAGCCCCGTTAACCTGGATTCATGCGCAAACCCACCCAGCTTGCCGGTATCCTTGCTCTTCTCGTCGCCGGTGCCGTTCCGGCCGCCCAGGCGGCCCTGAAGCCCGACGCGGTCCGCACGGCCGATGCCCGCAAGACCAACGCCTACCTGAGTGACGGTCTGGTGGTGGGCGGCGACCGGGCCATCGACGAGGTCATCATCAAGGACATCCGGCGCGCGGCCAATGCGGGATTCGAACGCGTGGTCATCGACCTGGACGCCACGCGCTTTGGCGAGCCGATGGCCGTGAAGCGTCCCCCTTACTTCCAGGCGTCGGTGACGGGTGACGAGCAGCGGGTGGTTTTCACCATCTGGGGCAAGCCCAAGCTCTCGTTCGATGCCCAGAAGGTCCAGGCTGCCTTCCGCAAGAGCGCCAACCTGCAGAAGGTGGAGCTTCTGCCCCGCCTGGACGACGACTCCTGGACCTTCGTCCTGGGCCTGAAGCCCCACCAGTCGGTCGAGGTGTTTGAGCTGTCGCAGCCGGCCCGCATCATTGTCGACATCCGCAGCAGCGCGGGCCCCACCCAATGAAGGCTGAACGCTCTTCTGGAGCCTGGACCTGGCTTCCTCTGGGCCTTGTCCTTGCCCTGGTCGGTCCGGGCTGCGGGGGAAGTCTGCCGGTCCGTCAGCAGGCCTATGCGCCCCAGAAGACTGAAAAGACCTTCGAGGCTGAATTTCCGCAGGTCTGGGGTGGGATCGAAAAGGCCCTCGAAAAGCAGCGGGTCGTGAAACGCGATCCCGACGAGGTCACCCCCACGGAGCTCAAGAAGTTGACCGTGCGGACTGCTGAAACAGATTGGGTTTACGGCCAGTCGCGCGACAAGTACGTGGAATTCCAGATCGAAGGCATGCCCAAGCGGAAGCCCCTGGGTCTGCGCTACAAGGTCCAGGTGGAAGCCCGGAAGGTGCTGGGGGGCGTTCTGGTCCGGGTCGGGACCTCCGAAGAGGTGGAGCAGCTCGGCACGGACGGCTCGTCCCGGGGGTATTCCCGAATCGACCAGCCGGATACCTCGCTGGCCCACGATCTTCTCGAAAAGATCCAGCTCTCCCTTTACTGAAGGGCTCAAAGGCGGTTACTGAGCGGGTGAAGCCGGGGAATTCAACCTCCCCGCTTGCCAAACCCTCGTCAGGCACCATCTTTTTTCTATGTCGCAGCCCGGTGAAGAACGGCCCCCCCAGGAATCCTCCCAGCAGCTCACCGAGCGGCCGGGCGGTCTCGCGCTGCCTGAGCAGGTGCTGCCCCCCAATCTTTTTGTCCTTCCCGTCAGCGGTTCGGTGGTGTTTCCGAGCCTGATGGCTCCGCTCCTGGTCACCATCCCGCGCTTCGCCGCCTCCGTGGAGGAGGCCATCGGGCGTCAGCGCCTGCTGGGCCTGCTCCTGATCAAGGAGGGCGACCTGCGCGAGGACCTCCGGGCTGAAGATCTCCATTCCGTGGGTGTGGTCGTCAAGATCCTCAAGCGCCTGAAGATGCCCGACGGCTCCATCAACCTGCTGGTCCACAGCATGAAGCGCTTCCGCGCGGAGCGCCCGCTTTCGGACGAGCCCCACATCGTCGTCGAGGCCCGCTACCTGGACGACCAGGTCGAGAAGTCCACCGAGATGGACGCCCTGTCGCGCACCGTGGTGGCCTTCGTCAAGAAGCTGAGCGAAGTGAATCCGTTCTTCACCGAGGAAATGCGGCTGGCCATGATCAACGCTCCGGGCCCCGGTGCGGTGGCGGACCTGGTGGCCTATGCCCTGTCGTTGCCCAAGGCCGATGCGCAGGAATTCCTGGAAACCCTGCCCGTCAAGGAACGGCTGGAGAAGCTGCTCGTTTACCTGCGACGCGAGCAGGACGTGGCCGACGTGCAGCGCAAGATCAATGACGAGGTGAACACCAAGATCACCAAGTTGCAGCGCGAGTTCTTCCTCAAGGAGCAGCTCAAGTCGATCCGCCGCGAGCTCGGCATGGAAGAGGACGGTCGCGAAAAATCCTCCCGCACCTTCCGTGAGCGCATCGAGGCCGCCGGGATGCCCGAGGACGTGAAGCGCCTGGCGCTGGACGAGCTTTCCAAGTTCGAGACGCTCTCGGAGAGTTCGCCCGAATACAACGTGAGCCGCAACTACCTGGAGACGCTGGTCTCGCTTCCCTGGAGCACCCAGACCGAGGACAACCTGGACGTTTCCCACGCCCGCGGCGTGCTCGAGGAGGAGCACTACGGGCTGGAGAAGGTGAAGGAGCGCATCCTCGAATTCCTGGCCGTCCGCAAGCTCAAGAACGACCGCAAGGGATCGATCCTCTGCCTGGTCGGACCTCCGGGCGTGGGCAAGACCTCCATCGGCAAATCCATCGCGCGCACGCTGGGGCGCAAGTTCTACCGGTTCAGCCTGGGCGGCATGCGCGACGAGGCCGAGATCAAGGGTCATCGGCGTACCTACGTGGGCGCCATGCCCGGCAAGGTGATCCAGGCGGTGCGTCGCGCCGGCGCCAAGAACGCGGTGCTGATGCTCGACGAGATCGACAAGCTGGGAACCTCGTTCCAGGGTGATCCGGCATCGGCGCTCCTGGAAGTGCTGGACCCCGAGCAGAACTCGGCCTTCCTGGACCACTACGTGGATGCCCCGTTCGACCTTTCGCAGGTGCTCTTCGTGGCCACGGCCAACAGCCTGGCCACCATCCCGGGCCCGCTCCTGGACCGCATGGAAGTGATCGAGATTCCCGGGTACACGCTCGAGGAAAAAGAGACCATTGCCCGCAGGCACGTCATCCCCAAGGAGCTCCAGAACCACGGTCTGAAGCCTTCCCAGCTGAAGATCGAGAAGCTGGCCCTCCGGCGGATCATGCAGGACTACGCCCGTGAGCCCGGCCTCCGCGTGCTGCAGCAGCTGGTGGCCAAGATCTGCCGCAAGACGGCTGCCCGCATCGTGGAGAATCCGCGGCTCCGGTCCATCACGGTGGGTGAGAAGGACCTGGCAGCATGGCTGGGTCCCAAGCGGTTCTACAACGAGGTTGCCGAACGCATCACGACCCCCGGGGTGGTGACCGGCCTGGCCTGGACGGCCATGGGCGGGGACATCCTGTTCATCGAGGCCACCGAGCTTCCGGGATCGGGCAACTTGAAGCTGACCGGGCAGATGGGCGAAGTGATGACCGAGTCGGCCGCCATCGCCTGGAGCTACATCAAGAAGCGGATCGCGGCCGAGAAGAAGGTGGACGCCGAGTGGTTCAAGCACCGCGACCTGCACGTCCACATTCCCGCGGGCGCCATCCCCAAGGACGGCCCCTCGGCGGGCATCACGCTGGCCACGGCGCTTTACTCGCTCCTGACCGGGCGGACCGCGCGCCAGCGGGTGGCCATGACCGGCGAGCTGTCGCTCATCGGCAAGGTGCTTCCGGTGGGCGGCATCAAGGAAAAGATCCTGGCCGCCAAGCGGGCCGGGGTCTCGACGGTGATCCTGCCCAGGCTGAACGAGAAGGACGTGGCCGAAGTGCCGGCCTATGCCCTGAAGGACATGACCCTCCACTATGTGTCCTCGGTCGAGGAAGTATTCCCCCTGGCACTGGCGGGCGAACTGCCTGCGCCGCGCCTGATCCGGGCCGTCAGGCGGATCCCGACCCGGGTTGCCGTCAAAGGCCCGGCCAAGCGCGAAGCGCGCAAGGCGTCGACCCGGGCCCCCCGGCGCTGACCGCGTGCGGTCGCCCACAGGGCCCTGGGCTGCGCCCCTCAGAGCTCGGGCGGAACGCCGGGGCGTTCCGGCGTGCTTCCGGGCAGCTCGGTGGGAGGCGGCAAGGGGAGGTCAATGTGAGGGTAGCCGGGAGGATGGACCTCCTCGGGTTCCTGCGCAGGCTCCTGCGGAAACCTGAGCGGCTCGGGTTTTTCGTTCGGTGAAGGGCGTTCTGGCTGCGGCATCATGACCGCTCTGGGCGCTGCAAGCCCGGGACCGTCCGCAACCCCGCGAAAGCCGCTCAGCTCTTCTTGGGCTCGCCGCCCTCGGGCTGGGCCAGCAGGTCGGCGATCTGGTCTTCGAGAAGCTGGTGCCGCTCGCGCCAGTCGCCGATCGAGTTGGGCTCACGGTTTTCGAGCATCACTGCGACGAGCTGCCCCTGGAGGCGTTCGACCTGTTCCTTGAGCGAAGCGTTTTCGGCGCGCAGCTTGTTGGCGTCCGAAGCCGACTCCAGCTCCAGGATCCGCTTCTTGAGGTTGACGATCTCGTCGAGGGCTTCCTGGGCGGGGCTGGGCGGGGCCCGGCGGTCATTGATGGCGCCCAGGGCTTCGGCCAGGCTGGCAAAGATCTCGATGGCCGGCGGCGGCTGGATGACTGCGACCTTCTGGCGGATGGCGGGGCTCAGTCCGCAGACCATGACCTCGCCCAGCATCTCGCGGGCCAGGGCATGAAGCTGGGCCAGATCCATGAAGGCCGCGGGGTCGAGGTCCTCGACCTCGGCCATGTCGAGCAGGATCTTGTTCTTGCCCGTCTTGAACAGCTGGGAAACCCCGGCGCGCAGGATGGCGTAATTTTTCTGGTCAACGATGCCGCTGATTCCCAGGATGTTCAGGTCCTTGTCGCGGGCCAGCTTGAGTTTCATTTGCCGAGCTTCGCCTGGTAGAAGAGGACCTTCATCATGTCCCGGCGGGTGATGATCCCGACGAGCTTTCCATTGCGGTCGACCACGGGTAGACGGCGGAACTTCTTGTCGACGAACCGGCTCACGATTTCGGGCAGCGGCGTATCGGTCGCCACGGTTTCGACTTTCTTGCTGTAGCGGATCTTCTTCGCGAAAATCTTGGTGGGCCGCTTCTTGGCCTTCGAAAACTGGCGGATGATGTCGTAGTCCGAACACACGCCGATCATTTTTCCTTCGGCATTCACCACCGGCACGCCGGTCACGCGCTGGCCGACGATCAGCTTGAGCACCTCAGCCAAGGTGCAATCGGAGGAGACCGTCAGGAGGTCGGTGGACATGATGTCGCGGGCCGTGGGTTCCATCTCGACCAGTATAGCGGTACCTGCATTGACCGGAAAGGATTCCGAGGCGTACCATAATAGTCGGAATGCCAACCAAGCAGGTTCCCGAGACGTTGTGGCCCAAGCTTCACGCCATGGCGCCGGGCCCGACTCTGACCAATTTTCTGACGCTCTACCGGAACCCGAAGACGGCTCCTGGGGCGCTGGTTGCCGTGCTGGAAGCCAATCCGGCCGCTCTGCACCTCCTGCAGCGCTTTGACCTGTTCCAGAAGCTCCGGAGCAAATGGGAAGAGATTGCGCCGACTCCCGATCCGGGTTCGCAGCCCAAGGCCGGGGCTGCTGCGCCCGCCGCCGGTGCTGCCGCCGAGGCCAAGCCTGCTGCCGAAGCCCAGGCGGCGCCTCCCGCAGGTGCGGCTCCTGCGGCCGCCGCCAAGCCCGGGGCGCCGCCAGCGGCGGCAGCTCCCGCCAAGCCGACGGCCGCTTCGGCGGTGGACTTCATGTCGTCAGTGGGCAAGGTGCAAGCCCGGAACGCCATCGCGAGCCTCTGGATGCTGCGCGGAGTGCCCGACCTCCTGCCCAAACGCGCGGCCAGCGAGTTCACCTATACCCCGAGCAAGCACCTCCGGTACGCCCTGGCCTGCGAAGAAGTCCACGAGGTGCACCGGTACTCCTTTCCCGAGGAGGCCTTCCTGGGCGGCCTTCACTACGACTGGTTCCTGCAGCTGCTCACCCTTTCCAAGGCCCCCAAGGACGTGCTGGCCGAGTTTGACGATGCCTGGAAGCAGGGGTTCAGGACCGCCCAGGTGGCGCACCGGATTTCCACCCAGTTCCGGAATCTGCCCAAGTCCGAGTGGATCTTTGCCGCGGCGCTGGCGGTGCCCCTGGGCAAGGTCTGGATGAGCTGGATTTTCGGGCAAGCCCAGCCGGATTGCCCCACCTGGAAAGAGTTCCTCGACAAGATCGAGGACGTGGAAAAGCTCCGTCGCGAAGCCTGGATCTACATGGAGCGGCGAAGTTTCCCGCTGGTGCATACCGAGATGGCGGCGCTTTCCGCGTCCTTTTTCGGTTTTCTCAAGCCGGTGGTCCCCGCCATTGCCGCCTGCCAGGAGCCCGTCGTGCTCAAGAAAGCGCGGCCGGATCTTTACCCCTTCACGCTGGTGCTGCGCGCGGCCCAGATCCTCTGCACGACGCAGGGGCTGGAAGAGGTGGACCTGAACAGCCCGCGCTTCAGCAAGCGCGACCGCTGGGTGTTCCGTGAGCTCAAGCTCAGGGCGGGCCAGCTTCGCGACGTCCTGAAGGATCTGGAAGGAGCGCCCAAATGAGCCAGGATACCTCGAAAAAGGCTGCCCCGAAGGCGCCCCTGACTGCCGAAGCCGCGCGCCTGGCCCGGGTTCATCGCATCAACCAGCGCTGCACTTCGTGCGACATCTGTCCGCCCCTTTGCCCCACCCAGAGCATCTTCAAGGGCATCGGCCAGTTCGTGATCGATTCCGACACCTGCGACGGCTGCGGCGTCTGCGCTTCGGTATGCCCGGAGCGGGCCGTGATCCGTCCGGACCCCGCGGGTTCGGGCGAAGCGCAGTAATCTTGCCGGGCCCCGGGTCGATGGCCCGGGGGGCTGGGCTCAGTGCGAGGACTTGAGCGCTCGCTCGACGCCCTCGGCGACCTTGCGGCCCGACAGGCCGTAGAGTTCGAAGAGCTCTTCGCCTTCGCCGCTCTGGCCAAAGAGGTCCTGGACGCCGAATTTGACGAGCGGCGGGTGCTGCGGCAGCTGCGAGAGGGCCTCGGCCACGCACGAACCCAGGCCGCCGATCACCGAGTGGTCCTCGACCGTGGCGATGAGCTTCAGGCCCGGGGCCATCTGCCGGATGCCCTCTTCGTCAAAGGGCTTGAGCGAATGGGCATTCCAGACTTGGGCCTCGATGCCGCGCTCCGAGAGCAGCTGGGCGGCTTTCATGGCTTCGGCCGTGCCTGCACCGGTGCCGATGAGGGCCACCTGGGTGCGGCTCGAGTCGATCTGGCGGATGGACATGAGCTTACCGGGACGGAAAACCGCGCCCTGCGGGTAGAGGTCCGGCAGGTTCTGGCGGGTCAGGCGCAGGTAGGCCGGGCCTTTCCACTCCTTGACCAGGTAATCCATCACGAGTTCGGTTTCGCGGGCATCCATGGGCTGGAAGACGCCCATGGTGGGAAGGGCGCGCATGAGTGTCACGTCCTCAAGCCCCATCTGGCTGTGGCCGTCGTCGCCGATGCCGACGCCGGCGTGGGTGCCCACGAGGCGCACGTTGGCCTGCGAGTAGGCCACGCTCAGGCGGATGGTGTCGTAGCGGCCGGTCAGGAAGCAGCCGAAGCTGCAGAGGAACGGGAGCTTTCCGGCGAAGGCCAGGCCGGACGCCGCGCCGATCATGTTGGCTTCGGCGATGCCCATCTCGAAGAAGCGCTCGGGGAACTTCTTGGCAAACAGTTCCGACTTGGTGGACTTGGCCAGATCGGCGTCCAGCACCACGATCTCGCGATGGGTTTCACCGAGCTTGGCGAGGGATTCGCCGAATGCCTGCCGGGTCGCTTTGCCGCTCATTTCGAGTTGCCTCCGTTGCCGTTGCGGATCTCTTCGATGGCGCGTTTGGCTTCATCCGCCTTGGGGGCGACTCCATGCCAGCCGATCTGGTTTTCCATGAACGATACGCCTTTGCCTTTGACCGTGCGGGCGACGATGAGCACCGGCTGGGTGGAGCCGGCCTCGGCCCGGGTCCGGGCTTCCGCGTAAGCGGCCTGGATCTGGCCCAGGTCATGGCCGTCGATGTCGAGCACGTGCCAGCCGAAAGCCCGCCATTTGTCGGCGATGGGCTCGATCGGCATGACCTGGCTGACGGGGCCGTCGATCTGGCCGTTGTTGGCGTCGATGATGGCGCACAGGTTGGAAAGTCCGAACTTGGGGGCGGCCATCGCGGCTTCCCAGATCTGGCCTTCCTGGGTTTCTCCGTCGCCCATCAGGCAGAACACCCGGGATTTCTTTCCGTCGAGCTTCAGGCCCATGGCCATGCCGAGCGCCACCGAAAGGCCTTGGCCGAGCGAGCCGGTCGAGGCCTCGACGATGGGCATGCGGACGCGGTCGGGGTGCCCCTGCAGGCGGCTGCCGGTGCGGCGCAGGTTCTTGAGCTCATCCTTGGGCAGGAACCCTTTTTCGGCCAGGACCGCGTACAACGCCGGAACCGCATGGCCTTTGGACAGCACGAAGTGGTCGCGTTCCTGGGCCAGCTGCGAGGCCGACTCCACGCCCCTCATTTCCTGGAACCAAAGCGAGGCGATGAGATCGATGGCCGAGAGGCTTCCGCCCGGGTGGCCGGACTTGGCTTCATGCAGCATCTCGATGATGGAAACCCGGAGATCCGCGATGAGAGAGGCAAGTGACTTCTGGTTCATCGGCGCGAAGCTACACCAGGACCGATTGACGCCACAACGTTTCTTGTTAGATTGGGGGCATGCGCGGCAAGTGGTGGGTGCTGTCCGCGGTGGCCTGTGGAACTTTCATGGCCACCCTGGATTCGAGCATAGTCAATATTGCTCTGCCCACCCTGACCAAGTCGCTCGGAGCGGACCTGGTTCGGATCAAGTGGGTCGTGATCATCTACCTGCTGGTGATCACTTGCCTGCTTTTGCCCTGGGGCCGCTTGGCCGACCAGTGGGGTCGGAAGAAGATCTTCCAGCTGGGCTTTGGCTTATTCACCTTCGGTTCCTTGTTTTGCGGCGCGTCAGCCACCTTGGGATGGCTCTTGGCTTCGCGGGCGTTGCAGGGGGTGGGGGCGGCCATGCTCATGGCCAATGGCCCCGCGATCATCACGGCGGCTTTCCCCTCGCGCGAGCGAGGCAAGGCGTTGGGGACCCTGGCCATGGTGGTCAGCGCGGGCCTGGTGACGGGCCCCTCCGTGGGCGGCTTGCTGATCTCGACTTTCGGCTGGCGCAGCATCTTCCTGGTGAACCTGCCGGTGGGGATCCTGGGAATCTTCCTGGCGCAGAAGAACATTCCCCAGGATCCGGTCCGCAAGCACCTGCTACCCTTTGACTGGGCGGGGGCTTTCCTCCAGTTCATCCTGTTCCTGGGGCTGATCGTGGGAGTGGACCCCCCGATGATCTCGGTTTCGGGCGGGGCGGCTTTTCCGGTGCCCAGGCTGGTCCTGGGAGTCCTGACCCTGGCCGTAGCGCTCATTTTCATCCGGGTTGAGGCCGAGGCCCGGGCCCCCCTGTTTGACCTGTCGCTGCTCAAGGATCGGACCTTCTGGACGGCCAACCTGGCCAGTTTCCTGAACTTCGTGGCGTACTCGGCCGTCACCGTGCTGATGCCTTTTTACTTCGAGGAAGTCCTGCACCTGACCCCCGACAAGGCCGGGGTCCTGATGACGGCCATTCCCCTGAGCATCCTGGTGGTCGCCCCGCTGAGCGGGCGGGCGTCGGACCGTTTCGGCAGCCGCGAGCTTTCGGTCATCGGAGCCCTGGTCGGGGCACTGGGGCTCTTCAGCATGGGAGGCCTTTGGGGCGTCGGGATGAGTCCAGCCTCGGGGCTCGGAGCGGTCCTGCTGGGCCTGGGTTCGATCGGCCTGGCGACCGGCCTTTTCCAGTCCCCCAATAACAATGCCATCATGGGGGTCGTGCCCGCGTCCAAGCTGGGCGTGGCCTCGGCTTTCCTGGCCACGGTAAGGAATCTGGGCCTGGTGATCGGCACCGGCCTGGCCACGGGGCTATTCACCTGGCGCCGCTCGGTTTCGGGGGATTTCGTGTCGGCATTCCATTTCACCTTGGTGTTCGCCGGAGCGCTTGCGACCCTGGCGACTCTGGTATCCTTTTTCAAGACTGGCGGCCTGGAGCCGTCAGCCCGGGAAGCCCATGGCGCGCAGAAACAGACCTGAAGAACTGTCCCGCGAAGAGCTCCTCTCCTTGGCCCGCCAGGAGATGACCCCTTACTGGATCAACTCGGGGCCCGTCTTCGGGGCGACGCTCGACGAAACCGGTGCCCATTTCATGGGCCTGGATTCGAGCTTCGAAAAGAAGGACTTCCTCCTCGTCCTGACCGATCTGAGTTGCCCATCCAGCGCCCAGACGATTCTCGAGGCCCAGGAATTCCATCGCCGGTTCGCGGCCCACGGCGTGTCGACCGTGGTTTGCCTGAAGGCCTCCTACGCCTTCTATTCCGCCCGTGGGTTCCTGGAGGCCCTGGCCCGTGAGAAGTCCTGGGAGCTGCCCATGTGCGTGGATCCCGAGAACGCCATCCATCGGGCTTTTTCGGCCGAAGCCCTGCCCAAGGTGGTCTTTTTCGAGAAAGGGAAAGTCCACTTCGTGCATTCCGAGCCCGAATGGTTCCGCGCCATCGAGCCCCAGATCCACCACTTCCTGCGCGCGCGTGACCCGGGCCTGGCGCTCCCTTTCCTGCACAAGCCGTTTGGTCCCCGGCTCCTGGATGCGGGTGGCCTGGAGCTGGGCGCGGAGCCGTCGCCGGGAGTGGAGGTTTCTGGAAAATGGAAAGTGGTCAACGACCACCGGGGCACCCAGGATCCGCAGGCGTTCGTGAAGTTTCGCCTGCCCACGCCCGGACTTTCCATCGTGGCAAAGTCGATGGACTCTGCGCTCCTTCCCAGCGACATCGTGATCGAGCTGAACGGCAGGCCCCTGCGCGACTCGGTGGCGGGCCGGGACATCGAGCGCGACGAAAGCGGCAGTTCCGTGTTCCGTCCGGGGGGACCGCGCGCCTTGCGGGTCATCGAGAACGCCGGTGAGGCGGGCGGCGAGGTGACCTTGCGGTTCACCCATTCCCACCGCGTGGGCTCCTACCTTTTCGGGGCACGCTTTTTCAGGTGGGTCTGACGTCCGCGTTCAGCGGAGGCTGGTCCGGATGGCCTGGATGAGCGAAGCCCGCAGGGCCGGATCCTTGACCCAGGCATCCCGGAGCGCCCGGCTGGCTTCCAGCTGAAGGCCGCCCTTGCGGCAGCGGTTCACGATATTGCCGGGCTCCCGGCCCAGGAGTCCGGGCACCTCCACCAGGCGGATTCCCAGGCGCCGCGCATCGAGTGCGGCGATGAAGCGGTTTCGAAGCTCTTCGGAAGCTCCCCCGACGCAAAGACTGCGGTGCTCCGGCGCCTGCCGATCCTGGAATCCGTGGATCGAGACGCACCAGTCGGATGCCGCGGCCAGCTCCAGGGCCTGGGGCTCGTCAAAGCGCGAGCTCGTGATGTGGAGCCGCGAGTTGTCGCCCTTGGGGTCACGCCCTTCGAAGCGATAGAGGTTCCAGTCGGCCCCTGCCACCGGATCGGCCAGCTCCGAGGTACCTGGCTCGATCTGTCCTCCGTGGATGGCGAAGACAGTGAAGGCGGAGCGGCCCTGGGCAGGGGTCCGCCGCACGATGCTCCACGCCGAGCCTTCGGGTTCCGCGGCGGCCAGGGCCGCAAAGCCCCGGTAAGGCTGCGCGGGGTCGGGCCCGGTCCGGGCCTGGAGGGGAGTGCAGGCGGTCAGCAGAAGAATGAATGGGATGGAAACCCGTCGGTTCATGGGAGCTCCTCCATCGCGCGCTTGAGGTTCCTCTGGAACTCGGCGGGTTTGATGCGTTCCAGGGCGGTGCCGCGGACGCGTTCCAGATAATCCGCCTCAGCTTCTTCGAGAAGGGTTTTCCAGTCGAAAACCGCGGTGGCGCCGGCCAGCGGCTTGGACTCGGACCTGGACTTGGACGCGAGCTCGCGGGCCACGGGCTTGCGGTTGAAAGGGCAGACTTCCTGGCAAAGGTCGCAGCCCGCGACCCAGCCCGCACTGGTCGAGGTTTCCTTGGGCCAATCGCCGCGTTTTTCTAGCGTCGCGTAGGCGATGCACTTGCGGGAGTCGAGCTCGTGCGGCGCGGTGATGGCTTGCGTGGGGCACGCGTCCAGGCACCGCGTGCAGTGCCCGCAGTAATCGGGAAGAGGCGAGGGACCGCGGCCGGTTTCGCGGTCCAGCAGCACTTCGGCCAGGAACAGGTAAGAGCCTTGCTGGGGGTGGATGAGCAGCGTGTTCTTGCCGATCCAGCCCAGGCCCGCCAGCGCGGCCCAGCTGCGCTCCAGCAGGGCGCTGGTGTCCACGCACACTTTCCAGCGCAGCACCGCGTCCGCGGGTCCGCCCGGGCGCGGTGCCGGGATGCGGGGACGGGCGGCCGGCGCGGGCGCGGGCTCCGGAGCCGCCTCTGCCGCCACGCGCGCCCGCACGCGGAGCATGGCCCGGCCCAGGCGTTCGGCCAGGTCGATGTGGTAGTCCGGGCCCTGCAGGTAGCGCGCGTAGCGGGCGCCTTGCCCCGGTCCGGTCGCGCCCGCGGGAGTGCGCGGGTAGGGCAGGGCCACGCAGAGCATGGCCTTGGCCTCGGGCATGAGGCGTCGCGGATCGGCGCGCCGGTCGCGCCCGCGCGCCAGGTAGCTCATTTCGCCATGGCGGCCCTCGGCGAGCCAGCGGTCGTAGCGGTCCAGGTGCGCGGCAAAGGGCGCGCGCTCCGGATCGGGTTCATCCAGCACCGGGGCAAGATCGATCGTCTCGGCCAGGGCAAAGCCCTCGGCCCGCGCCTCCTCGAGCAGGTACTCGCGGAAGCGGGCGGGGGTCACCGCGGGCTGCCCCGCAGGACGGGGCGGCCTTCGTCTTCCCAGGCGCAGATGCCGCCCATCAGGGAACGCAGGCGCGTGTAGCCCAGCATCTGCATTGCCCGCAGCGCGTGCATGGAGCGCACCCCGTGCGCGCAGTAAACGACGATGTCGGCCTGCTTGTCCTGGAATTCCTTCTCGATGCGGGCCGTGACTTCGCCCAGCGACACGAGCTTGCAGCCCTCGATGCGCGAGTCGAGCCATTCGGCCGTTTCGCGGACGTCGAGCAGGCGTGGCTGTTCAGCGGGTGCCTTGGCGAGCTCTTCTGCCAGCTCCTGCGGGGTGATGATCCAGGGGGGGTGGTCCATGGTCCGGGTGTCCTTGCGTCGCTCAGTGGGTTCGCGCGCGGGTGGCGATGTCCGAAAGCGTGCGCTCGGACGGAAGTTCGGTCTTCAGGCCCGCGAACGAGAAGTCCTTGGCGCTGATCCTGGGTTGCGGCTTGATCATGCGGACCGCGCGGCCCACCAGGTCCTGCGGGTTGGCATCGGTGATCTCGACCTCGATGAGGTCGCCCGGACGCAGCTCGGTCGAGTCGAGGGCGTCCACGTCATTGATGAGCACGTGGCCGTCGATTTCCTGGGCCTGGGTGGTCAGCCTGCCCTGGATGAGCAGCTCGGTTTCCTCGCTCGGTCCCTCGATCATCACCTCGACCCGGGTGCCCACGTAACGCTCATGGAGCGTTTCGCGCTGCTTTTGCAGGATCTCGGTGAGCATTTTGGCCCGGCGGCGCTTGGTGTTGGGATGGATCTGGCCGTCCATGGTGGCGGCACGGGTGCCCTCTTCCTTGGAGAAGCGGAACACGCCCACGTGGTCGAGCTTCAATTCCTCGAGGTCGCGGCAGAGCGCCTCGAACTGCTCTTCGGTCTCGCCGGGGAAGCCCACGATGACCGAGGTGCGGAACACCAGGCCTGGGACCTTGGCGCGCAGCTTGGAAACCACGTCGTAGAGCTTGGCCTTGGTGAGCCTGCGGCCCATGGATTTCAGCATGGCGTCGTCGGTGTGCTGGATGGGCATGTCCAGGTACTTCACGACCTTGGGTTCGCGCGCGATGATGTCGACCATCTCGTCGGAGAACTCGTCCGGATAGACGTAGTGCAGGCGAATCCACTCGATGCCATCGATGCGGCACAGGGCGGGTACCAGGGTTTCCAGGTTTTCCTTGTAGCGGGTCTCGATTCCGTAATGGGTCAGGTCCTGCGCCACGAGGTTCAGCTCGCGCACCCCGCGCTTGGCCATCTGGGTGGCCTCCTCGACCAGGGAAGTGATGGTCCGCGAACGCACGTTGCCGCGCAGGGTGGGAATGATGCAGAAGGCGCAGCGGCGGTTGCAGCCTTCGGAAAGCTTCAGGTACGCCGAGTAG
>CANFHS010000011.1 GCA_947446835.1 Bacteriovoracaceae bacterium | reverse complement strand
GAGATGAGCGGCTTTCCGGCCTTCTCGATGTAGATCTGGTCGCGCGCGTTGACCATGATCTCGGTGACCGAGTCGTCGGCCAGGAGGTCCTCGAGCGGCCCCAGGCCCAGGGCCTCGTCCAGCACTTCCTTCACCATCTGGGCCTTGAGCTCGCGGGTCGAGAGCAGCCCACCGGTGTCCTCGGTGCCCAGCAGGTCCAGGATGGCCTTCTGGGTCTTCTCCCGCAGGATGGCCCGCTGCTTCGGATCACTCGTGTCGGTGTTGGTCTTCTTCAGGTCCATCTGGTCGACCAGGGCGCGATGCAGGCGCAGCTTCACGGCCGTCCACGGGTCGATCAGGCCGATAGCGGAACGCGCCCCCGGACCACTGCCCGGCTCGGCCAGCGATCCCGAAGGGACTCCCGTGGCGGCCACCGCGGCCTGGGCGCGCGCAGCCACCCCGGTGGGCTTCTTGAGCCGTGCCAGGTTATCGAGGAGGTTCGTCTGCAGCATCCTGCGGACCAGGTCGTGGTAGGCGCGCGCAATGGGAGCATTGGGCGCCCCCAGGCAGAGCGGCGTGCTCTTGGCCAACGAGCTGTCGCAGGTCGCCGCATCGTCGGGGATGGCCGCGAAGATCTGCCGGTTCAGGTTCTTCTGGATGAGCTGCGGATTGACGATGTGCGCGGCGCTGTAGCGGTTCAGCACGATCTGCACCATCTCCGGCGGGAACAGCAGCTCCTGCACACGGGCCAGGACGCGCTTGGTCTGGTTCACCACGATCACGTCGGCCGTGGTCACGCAGAAGATGGCCGTCGCGTACTCGAACACCTTCAGGGCATGGGCGTCCATTCCGCTGCCGCAATCCACCACCACGAGCGGAAAGTGCTGGGTCACGGCCTTCAGGAACCGCCCCAGGCCGTCCACGTCCAGGTCGCGGGCAACGATGCTGTCCCTGGGGGCGCCGATGAAGCTGAATCCCGCCTGGGCATTGACCAGGAACGGCGCCAGGGTCTTCAGGTCGAGCGCGGCTCCCTGGAGGCGGCTCACCTCGACAATTCCCTTGGGCGGATTCTGGTTCAGGATGATGTTCTGGTCGCCCAGCGAGTGCAGGTCCAGGTCCACGATCAGCGGACGCTGCCGGGTTTCCTGCATCCACGCGATGGCGAGGTTCGCGGCAAACACGCTCTTGCCGACCCCACCCTTGCCGCCGACGATGGCAACCACATGGCCGGCCATCTCAGCGCACCTTCACGCGGAAGTTCTTCTTCAGGTCATCGGTGCCTTCGGAAGCGTTCTCGATCACCTGGGGGGTCACGAAGATCACGAACTGGGATTTCTGCTTGGCGTAGCTCTTGGTGTGCTTGAGCGTGAACAGGGGGTCGGTCTGGCCCTGGAAGCTGCCCTGGTTGGGGTCATCCTTGTTGAAGTCGGTCTTCACGTCCGCCGAGGTCACGCCTGCCACGGCCGCGCTCTCGCTGGACTTCACGTAGAGCTTGGTCTTGACCTTGTGGTTCGTGGTGATCGGGGCGGCGCCGGCTGCCCCGCGGGCCACCAGGCTCACCTGGTTCAGCTCCAGGTCCATGTCGATGTCTTCGCTCTGGCCCACGATCTTGGGAGTGACCGAGACCTCGAGGCCCACGGGCTTGGAGTCGCCCACCGGCTGGCCGTTGGGACCCATGCGCGTGAAGGGGAACTCGGTCTGCTCGTTGAGCGACGCGGGCTGACCGCTCCGGACCACGACGGTTCCGGTCTTGAGCACGCGGGCATAGCCCGCATCCTGGGCCGAACGAAGCTTCGGAAAAAGGCTCGAGATGGTGGCCGAGAAGCTCGGTCCGGTGGCTCCGGTCCCGGTGCCGTTGTCCCCGATGGTGATCTGCGGATTGGAGGTGAAGCCCGGCTCCCACTTGAAGCCGAAGGCCTTGTTGAAGTCCTTGGCCAGCTCGACGAAGTGGACGGTCACGCGGACCAGCTTCTCCTGCTTCCGGGGCGGCGCCGCTTCGACCAGGATGAAGTTCTGGATCAGGGAGCGCGGCGGCAGGACCTGTGCGGAAGGGTCCCGCGAGGCGATCGGATTGCCCGGCTTGGCGTCGGGCAGGTACAGCTTGGCCAGCTCGAAGGCGCGCTTGGCCTTGTCGGGCGAATCGACCATGCCTTCCAGGAAGATCATGCCGTTCACCAGCCTGACCTCCACCTTGGGGGCGAAGACGTTGATGTCGCCCTTGATCCTCTGGGCCAGCGCCTGGATGGCCAACGGGGAAATCGAGGCCAGCGTCAGGACCGAGTCCGAATAGGACTTGTCCTGGGCGACCTGGAGAAGCCTGCCGTAATCGCCAGGCACGAGGACCTCGCCATCGATCACGATCTTCTGGCCCACGATCTTGATGTCGATGCCCTCGATGTCCCGCAGCAGCTCGCGCATCTCTCCGGCCTTGCGCAGCAGGTTGGATCCCGTGACGGACACCTGGAAGACCAGGCGCAGGGTGCCGTCGGTGTCACGCACCGTGACCGTGGTTTCCCCCGCCTTCAGGGGCTTGAACACCAGCTGGCGCTTGTCGCCCATCTTGACCAGGGTCGAGAGGACAACCTGGGGATTCCCGATGGCAATGCCCTTGGCACCCGCGTTCACCTCGAAATCGAGGTCCACGGCACGGTCCTCGCCCGAGGCCAGGAGCAGCTTGCGGCGGTCGGCCGTGGCCTCGCTCTCGTCGGAAGTCAGGCGGGAGCGCTGGTAGCCGCGCTTCTGGGCCTTCCCGGCAGCCGGGGCCGGCGTGGGCCGGGGCGCGGGCTCGAAGCTTTCCTCGTCGGCCGAGGGCTCATCCTCGGGACCACTCCAGGCCCGATGCGCCGGGCCGGCCAGAAGCAGAAGCGCCAGGCATGCCGTGAGCCAGCGACGACCGCTCATCGGCGACCTCCTGCCGGCTGCCGCTGGATGCGGGCAAAGTCGGGGCCGAGGACGTCGGGGAAGGTCAGGCTCTGCGTGGGGGGACGCTCGGAATCGTCGTTGTTCCGCAGGGAAAGCGAAAGCGCGTTGTCACCGCCGGCCATGACCAGCGCCACGGCCTGCGCCTGCAGGGGTTCCACCTCGAGCGTCACGGTGCTGAAGCTGGAGTCCTCGTTCAGGCTGCGGGCCCGGGGCTGGCCGCTGACCGGATCCGGCTCGATGATCCGGGCCGCGTTGTTCGTCACGTTCTTGCCCACGGCCAGGACCACCACGTCCTGGAGCAGCACCTTGGAGAGCTTGTTCTCCTTGCCGCCACCCATGTCGATGATGGCGATGAGGTCCACGCGGTCGCCCGGCTTGACCAGCTTGCCCACGCCACTGGTCTCGTTCACGGGCACGGCAATGGCCCGGCGGCCCGGCGCGACCTGGGGCGAAAGGCCGGTGCGGATCGAAGGCTCGGTGATCTTGTTGTAGGTGATCTGCTCGCCCTTGCGGATGGGCACCATGGCCACGCTGCCGGCCAGGGCCTTGATGTTCCGGGCCGTTTCCTTGTCCTCTTCCCGCTTCTCGAAGTACACGGAGGCGGGCTCCAGGAACCGTTTGGGAATGAGCGAAAGCTCGACCATCGTCTCGTTCAGTGTTTCCTGGTCCCGGATGTCCTTCTTGGCCTTCAGCACCAGGACTTCGGTGCCGAACTTGCGACGCGCGTCCTCCTCGATGCTGTTCACGTAGCTTTGCACGAAGAACACCGCGATCACGGCCATGAGGAGCGAAAGGGTCAGTGCCTTGTTGTTCATGGCTTCAGGGTCTCCATGCCTTCCAGGCGGCTTGCGCAGTACAGGAACGAGGTCGCATCGGCCACCTCGGGCATGTCGGGACCGACCGGCAGCAGCGACCCGCCATTGCCGCGCATGACGATGCTGGGGGCGCAGAGTGAAACCGTGTTGCGGATGCGCACCTTGCCCCGCCGGTCCGGGATTTCCCCACCGGACACGTCGGTTCCCGCCAGCCTCCGGTTTCGGCTGACCAGCTGGGTGGAGGCTTCCGGAAAGTACTCGGCCCCGTCCTCGTCGTCACTGCGCAGGTTGTTCTCGGAGACGCCCATGACCACCTGGTTGGTGCCGTTCAGGAAGAATTTTTCGTGGTGCCGCCAGCGCGGATAGACGGGGCTGTTGTGGGCGATGAACAGGGCGTGCGACCGGGCGTACTGCTGGTTCACGATCGACATCTGCACCGCCGTGTTCACGCGGACCAGGATCACTACGGTTCCGATGAGCAAGGGCAGCACGAGGAGGAATTCGAGCAGACTCTGCCCCTCCTCGTTGCCGAGGCAAGCGCGCGGTTCGATCCTGCGGATCTCGGCGCTAGCACCCATTGTCGATCAAGCCTCCGACACGATTCATGTAAGCCTGGCACTCCTGGACAGACGGATCCCTTCCCAGCCAGCTCTCCGACTGGAGCTGGAGCTGGTTGGAGGGGTCCTTGCCGCCTCGACTGCCCGCAAAGGGCATCATGAAAAGACGGCTCTTGAATCTGTATCGGACTCCCTCCATCCAACTGAAGTCGGCGTTCTGGGGATTGGCCACAAAAGCCTCGGGAGGCTGGATGAACAGGCCTTTGACCTCGTCATCCGAACCGTCAAGACCCTGACTCAGGCCCGGGAACCGGTCGCGGCCGTTCTTCTTCAGCATGGCCTTGGCCACCGCCCGGGCGCGCTCTTCCTGCTCGGACACGGTGGGTCCACTGGCAAGGTAGGCGCGAGCCGACATGAAGGTGGCGTAGTGCACGTAGTTCGACCACCCCAGCACGAGGGAACTCTGCAGGAAGAACAGCACGAAGCCCATGAGCAGGATGAGCGTCAGCGCGAACTCCACCGTCGACTGTCCCGATTTGGAATCCTGGTGCGCGCGGCGGGAGCGGATCACCGGGTCACCCCCGGGTTGATGAAGATCCGGAAGTTCGAAGGGTCTCCCCCCACGGCGCGGGGGTGCATCTTGGGTCCGCCTTCGTCCTCGTACCCGCGGGCCTTGGGATGGCCGTACTGGTAAGCGTAGCGGAAGTCCTCGGTCAGGGGCCGGGTCAGGGCCTTGGCCACGTCGAGGCGCCTCAGGCCGCTGCCGATCACCAGGAAAAAGCTCACCACCGCGGCCAGCAGCAGGATGTACTCCGTCACGGCCTGGCCGCTCTCGTCCGCACGGAAACCCGGCTTCACCATGGGCGAATCCCCCACAGTTCGAGCGGATTGGCGCGGATGATCCAGATGGCAGCCACGGCGATGGGAACCCCGAAGGGCAACGTCTGCGAGCGATCGGCCCGGGGAATCTCCACCTCGAGGCCCGGCAGGGCCACGGAGCGGCCGAAGCGGAACAGCTTGCGCGCGAAGGCCGGCAGCCCCCCGCGCAGTGCAAGCATTCCCAGGGCCAGCGCCCCGCCCAGCAGCACCGACAGCAAGGCCACATCGGCGGCGTAGGCCGGACCACCCCAGGCCCCCAGCGCCATCAGGAGCTTCACGTCGCCGCCGCCCAGCTGGCCGAGCCAGAACATCCAGCCATAGAGCGCAAGACCCAGGGCCGCACCGGCCAGGGCCGACAGGGCCCCCCAGGCTCCGCCGTTCACGGCAGAAACCGCGATCCCGCAAGCCAGGGCAGGCAACGTCATCCAGTTGTAGATGCGCCCTTTCCAGAGGTCGGTGGCGGCAGCCAGCACCGAAATTCCGGTGACCGGCCAGAGGATGAGCTCAGTTTGACCAGACACCCAGAGGCGCCCTCCCCGACTTCAGGTCTTTCTCCAGCTGGCCACCCAGCCTCAGCACGCCACGATCCAGGGCGCCCAGGATGCCTCGGGTCAGGGCCACCGCCAGGACCACGCAAAAGGACAAAAGGAGGATGTACTCGACGGTCGCCTGACCGGAGTCTTCCTCCCGAAAAAATTTCCTCAGTGCCGTCCCCACGCGGTCCCCCCGGCGCGTTTTGCGCGCGCCCAGTGTTACGGTTCCCGCATTCCTTCTTCGATCTTGCCCCCAAGGGTGTCCACGATTCCGGTCAACTTCGACTGGAAGGTCTGCTTGAACTTCATCGCCACCAGGACAACGACGGAAAGAATCAGAATGTACTCGGTGGTGGATTGCCCCCGGTCGTCCCGGAGGAACCTTTTCAGAAAAGCTTGATGCTGCTTCATGGCACCTCCCGCATCCTTACCCCTATCGGTGATGCGGCCCGAAAACTTCACCCCTGACACCCTCTGAGGGTACCTTTTGTTGATTTAAACAGTCAAGAAATACGGACACACCCCCAGGCGTGGGTCATGAACGACACACCCGCCCCAGGACCCGCCTCAAAAGACGATCACCGTCGCCGCGACGTTCTCGGGATAAGCGCAACCCTGCAGTGAAGCGTCGATTTCCTCGACCGCCCCCACCGGATCCAGCCGCCGCCCCTGGGCATCCAGCAGCAGGGCGCGCGCCTCCGGCACCAGGCCATCGGTGTGAAGCAGGAGCCAGTCACCCGGCTTGACCCGGCACTCGAAGATCTCAGGCTCCAGATCATCCCCCAGCCCCAAGGCCGTCAACGGAACCCGCGCCGAATCCCTGGGCTCGGCATCAAAGGGATCCAGCAGGCGCCCGAAGGTGCGCGGCGTGACCAGCTCGCGGATCTGCCCCTCGCGCATGAGCCAGGCGTCGCAGCAGCCCGCATTGGCCAGCGCCAGCAGGTCACCATCCAGGAAGCCTGCCACCAGCGAAGCGCCTCCCTTTTCGTGCACGTCGCGCCGATGGTTGGCACGCATGAGCTGCTGATTGGCGTACATCACGGCATTGAAGATGACGTTGCCCGCGAGCGAAAAATAACGGCGAAGCACGAAGGGCAAGGTGGCTTCCAGATCACCCGCCTCGCGATCCAGGAAGTCACGCACCGACTCGCAGGCCAGGCGCGCGGCCTCGCGACCCGAGGCGGGTCCACCGAAGCCATCGGCCACGGTGAAGATGCCCTTCTCGTGGTTCGAGAGCAGGAAGTCTTCCTGCGCCGGGCGCTGGCCCTGGTCCAGGAACGTCGAAATGGCATGGATCCTCAGGCCGCGGCTCATGGCTTGGGCTCCTCTCCCTCTTCGGGGTGACTGGCAATGAAGCGCCCCAGCTTGCGACGGGCGCGATCGTTGTAGATGTCGTCCTCAGGAGCGATGTCGAGCGTCTCCTGGTACTTGCGACGGGCCATCTTGAAGTCGCTGTAGCTCTCGGCCAGCACGGCCTCGGTGTAGGCCGCCTTGGCCCGCGCGTGAAGGCTGCCACGGATCCGTTCCATGCCGGCCCCGGGCTCAGCATGCTCCGGATCGATCAGGGAAGCACGACGGTAGGCATCGTAGGCTTTCTTCAGGGCTCCCGACTGCTCCAGCTGCTTGGCCTCCGCCAGCAGGGGCACAAACTCCTCGCGGATCCGCGCCCGGCAGGAGTCGATTCCCGCCTTGGCCTTGCCCACAGGCCTGCGATCGGTCGATCCGATGGCCATCACGTCGCGGAAGATGCCGATGGCCTCGCGGCAGGAACGCTGGCTGGCCGCCACGCCACGGCGGTACTCCTGCCAGGCAAAGAGGTTCACCTGTCGCCGCACCTCGGCCGCCTTGATCTCCTGCGCCTTGAGCGCCTCGAACTCCTCGATCTGTCGCTTCCAGGTCACGACCTGCGTGTTCTCGGGGTCCTTGGCCACGATCTCGGCAAAGAGCGCGCGCGCCTGGTCAAATTGCTTGCGATCCATGAACCCCTGGGTCTCGGTCAGGAGCTGGGCGATCTCGGCCTGGATCTTCAGCTGGAGCGCCTTCTTCTTGCGCTCCTCTTCCAGGGCATCCAGGCGCCGCTTTCCTTCCAGGGCGTAGCGCTCGATCTCGCGCGCGTTCTTGAAGTCGGCCAGGATCGGGAAGATCTTGCGGACCTCGAACAACGACTTGTCGTACTCCTTGTTGCCCAGCAGCGACTGCGCCAGGTCCAGCTGGGTCTCGACGAACTTCTTCTGGCTGGAACTGAGGGCCTCGAAACTCAGGCCCGAGGGACCGGGCGAAGCCTGGACCCCGGGGCTGGCCTTGGCCATCGGCTTGCTGGCGGGTGTCTGGGGCGGATCCTCGTCGAAGACCAGGAAGTAAAGCAATGCCACCACGATCACCGCCCAGATGGCCTGTCGCCGTGGCGGCAACGCACGGAAGCGGTCCAGGAGCGACGTCCGCGACGGCGTCAGCACCGGCAGCGGCGCGCCCACGCCAGGAACCCCGGGGATTCCGTGGTCCGGCTGGGTCTGGAAGGAAAGCGCCGACTGGGAGCCGAAGCCCGGAGCGGGAACAAAGCCGGACGACTCGCCCAGGTCGCGGGTCGGCATGGCCACCGACTCCATCGAGACCTCCACGGGGAAGGCCGCGGGCAGGCTTTCGGCCGTCTGGGCGTCCGGCCTCGCGGTCTCCACCGGAGTCACCTCACCGGGAGCCACCCTCAGGAAGTTGCGCTCGCGCGCCTTGTATTCCGAGCTCACGGCGCGGAACTCGAACTCGACCGCCCCGATCCGGATCCGGTCTCCGCCGGCCAGTTCAGCTTCCAGGATCTTCTGGCCGTTCAGCCAGGTGCCGTTGGCCGAATCCATGTCCTTCAGCACGAACTTGAAGCCCGCGCGCGTGATGAGCGCGTGACGGCGAGAGGCTTTGCGGTCGTTCAGCACCACTTCGCAGGACTCGTCGCGGCCGATGTAGACCTGCTCCTTGCCGAGCTCGTACTCCTCGACATTGGCCATGCCCTTGGGGAACACGAGCCCCACGTTCAGCAGCTTGGATGCCGATGCCGCCTGGGTCGGATCGCTCTCGCCCGCGGGAATCATGGGACGGGTGGTGTCGATCAGGGACGAAGGCTCGGGCTCCCCGGAGCCGCGCCCTTCCAGCGGCACACCCGACTCGATCACCTCGGCGGCCCCGAACAGCGAAATTCCGCTCCCGGGCGACCCCTCCGCCTGGGAACCCTGGAGCTGCAGCGTGAAGATGTCGGCGCCCTCGGCGACCTCGCCCGGCTCGGTCGGAGCCTCCAGGCCCGGAGCGGTCAGCTCCAGATCGTCCGTCGGCACGGCGACTCCCTCGGGGGCCTCCGGTGCCGGCGCCTCTTCTGCCTCTTCCAGCTGCAGGCGCAGGCGATAGGGACCCAGCTCCACCACGTCCCCCTGCTTGAGGATGGCCGAGGTGCAATCCGCTCCGTTCACCTTCAGGGGCGCGAAGTCGCTCCGCTTCTCGACCTGGACGCCTTCGGGCGTCTGGCGGAAGACGGCATGCTGGCGCGAGATGGCGCGGTCATCCAGGCGGATCACGCAGCCCTCGGCGCGGCCTGCCACGGCTTCGCCCTCGAGCGGCAGCTGCCGGATCGACTGGCCGTTCTGCGAAATATCGAGGATGGCGCGCACGGCGGACATCAGCCGGACCCTCCCTTGGACGCATGCTCCAGGCGCTCAAGGGCCTCCTTGGCCTCGGTGTACCGTGGGTTCGAAGTGTCGCGCGACAGGAGCCTCAACACGGCCTCGAAGTGACCCCGGGCCGCCTTGAGCTTGCCCGCGGCAACCCCGCGCTTGCCCTGCTCCAGGTGGGTGGCAATCTCGTCCTGGATGGCCTTGACGCTGTTGTCGAGGTACAGCCGCGCCAAGGCATGGCCCGAGCTGACCTGCAGGACGTTCTCGAAGTTGCTCTTGGCACGCAGGTAGTTGCGTTCGCGGTATTCGCGGAAACCCTCACGGAAGAACATCTCGGCCGCCCTGGAGGTCTCACCCTCGACCTCGCCCGGCATGGGCGGAAGCAGCAGCGGTGAAGCCGGCTCGCGGCCAGCGTCCGTGGACTTCGCGGAAGCGCTCCGCGCAGGGCCCTTGGGCCGGGGCGACTCTCCTCCGAAGTAGAACACGGCTCCCACGGCCAGAAGCAGCGGCACCACGAGCTTTCCGGTGGAAGCGCCCGAGGCAGCCGGAATGGAGCGGGGCTCCGGTCCGGAGCGTCCCAGGGCGCGCACGCGCTGGCGTTGCCGCTCGAACGCGGGATCTCCTTCGACCAGCGACTGGCGGTGGGGGCTCGCGGCCCCCAGGGCCCGCCCTTCTCCTTCGGCGCTGACAAACTCGAACACGGTCTCGCCCAGAGAAAAGCTGTCCAATGGGGCCAGCTTCACCCGGCGCAGCTCCTGGCCCCGGTACCCGATGCCGTTGGAGCTGCCGATGTCGGCCACGCTCCAGCCCGACCCCACGGACCAGGCGAACTCGGCGTGCCTGCGCGAAGCCTTGAGATCGGAGATGACGATGTCGTTCTCCTCGCCGCGACCGATGGTGGCCCGGGCGCCGGTCAGGACAAACAACGTCCCGTAGTCGGGCCCGCGCACGACCTTGAGTCGTGCCAGTTCCCCCGTCTGCCGGGCTACGTCAGTCTGGTTGAATTTCAACGCCGATCCCATCTTCTATCCGCCGCTCAATCCTCTTTCTTTTCGACCATCATCACGAACCCCCGTGGAGCGCCTCCCAGGGTCCCGATCGCGGCCACCGTCACCCGGTAAGCCACCCCGGAAAACTCGAACTCCTCCGGACCCGCGTCCGCGCCCGGCTGCGCCCGCTCGAAGAGCTCCTGCAGCAGGGCCGAAAACGCCTGGTCGCGCGCCAAGGACGAGATCTCCTGGCCGACGGCATTGTCGGAGCGGATGCCCGAGACATCCTCGAAGACCTCGTTCAGCTGCAGCACGCGCCTTTCGGCATCGCAAAGAACCACGCCCGGTCTCGCCTGGGCCGAAGCCACCAGGCGCAGTCCCGCCATGAAATCCTCGGGATTGGAGCCCAGGTTCATCCCTGCCCCCGACGAGGAGTCGTGGGAGACCCTCTGCAATCCGGCGTTGATGATCTCCCAGAGCGGATCCAGCTCCGCGAACTTGAACTCGTGGGTGACCTGCCTCAGGTCACCCTTCAGGACCTTGTCGATGTCGTCGTTCAGGACCTCGAAAGGCTTGAGGGTGGTTCGATAGGCGATCCAGAGCACCACGCCACCCAGCAGCGCCACCAGGATGAGCGCCCGCGAATAGACCACACCCAGCTCTCCCGCATCCAGCGTGGCCAGGCCGGTGTCGAGCGAAACCACGGCCATGGCGACCACCACGTTGCGGCCCAGCTGGGCGTTGTAGACCTTGACAGGCTCGACCGCCGCGATGGTGCGCTCGTCGATCTCGCGCAGCACTCCGGTCTCGCGTCCGTTGCGGAAAGCGTCGCGGGCCGCCGCAGCCAGCCGGGCTTCGCCGCCTTCGGCCAGGTACTGGTTGAAGCGGCTTGAAGGTGCCAGGATCCGGCTCTCCAGGTCCGTCAGGACGGCAACACGGAGCCCCTCTTCCCGCTCCAGGCCACTGATTTCAGCCTTGGTCTCGTTGCTGGCCACGAGGGCCGGCGCGTTGCGGTCCACGATCTGCCGGGCAATGCCCTGGGCGCGCCGGCCGATCTCGCGCACCGTGGTCTCGTGCAGCTGCTGCAGCACCGGCCCCACCGAGATGAGGATGCTGCCCACGGCAAAGGCAGCGAACAGGCCCACCATCACGACTCGCCATTCCTGCTTGAACCCCAGGTCGTAGAACAGCGGCATGAGCTGCTGCTCCACCCAATGCCGGAGCTTGCCCTTCAGGTCCGTTTCGGGCGCCGGCCCGACCGGCGTCGCCACCGTGAAAGGCTGCTCCACCGGAAAAGCGGGTGCCGCCGACCCGGAATGGCGCGCCACGGGGTACCCGCGATCCGGCGACGCCTGGACCGGGAAAGGCAGGACGTTCGAGGCCCCGTGCAGGCTGGGAGGCAGCGCGGGAGCGATACCCAGACGCGCGCCCGAGGCCTTGACCAGCTCGAACACGTACTCGCCCAGGCTGATCCGGTCACCGGGCACGAGCTTGCGGTGCCGGGTCAGCACACCATTCACGAAAGTGCCATTCGAGCTGCCGTCGTCCCGGAGCAGGACCTCGTCGTTTTCCAGTACCAGCGTGCAGTGGCGCTTGGAAACCTGGCTGCTTTCCAGGCGGACCGAGCTGCCCATCTGGCGACCCAGCGAAGTCTCACCCGGCTGCAGCACCCAGCTGCTGCCCCGGTTCGGTCCGGAAATGAGCATCAGCTTGAACACAAGCCGTCCCCTTTCCGCAGCTCCGCCCGGCGGATCGAACCCACCGGAAGCTCCAGCGCATGGCGCGCGCGCAGGTCCCCCACGGGCAGCAACCTCCAGGGGCGCACGGACTCGTGCACCGAGGTCACCCGCCATTCGTGATCGACGAAAACCACGTCGATCGGAAAGCGCATGAACCACATGTGGACGCTGTTGCACCGGGGAAAGAACATGCCTTCCCCGGGCTCGAGTCGGTCCCGGCCCAGCAAACCCTTGAGGCGATCCGTGAAGCACTCCGCCACATGGCACTTATCGGCCAGAACCACTTTTGTTTTGATGGCTTGCAGCTTGAGTTCGCGCATCATGCACCGTCAGGTTTTTGGCCCATAGATCATTCCCAGCAGGAAGGGGCCGAAGATCATCAGCATCACCGCAGGCAGGATGAGCAGGATGATGGGCAGCAGCAGCTTCTGGCCCGCGGCCGCACCCGCCTTTTCAGCCCGGAGCATCCGCTCGGCCCGGATCTGGTCAGATTGTTGACGCAGGATCTTGCCGATGGAGGCGCCCATCTGGTCGGCCGAGATCAGGATGGCCACGAACGAGTTGATCTCGGTCATGCCCACCCGGAGCGAGAGCTCCCGGAGGGCTTCCTGCCGGGAAGACCCCACCTTGATTTCCTTGAGCAGCTGCGAAAATTCGTCGACCAGGGGGCTCGACTTGGCCTTGTCGACCACCTTGCCGATGGCCCCCACGAAGTCCAGACCGGCCTCGGTGGAGAGCGCCAGCAGGTCCACGATGAAGGGCATGGACTTGAGGATTTCCCCCTGCCGCTTCTGGATCCGACCCTTGATCCACAGGTCCGGGTAAAACCAGCCCAGGACTCCCGAGGCCAGGATGGTACCCACCTCCAGGTCGATGAAATCACCGGCTTTCAGGAAGCCCCCGACCAGCGGAAAGAACAGGATCAGGAAAAACTTGAAGGCGATGAATTCGTCCGGGGTCAGCTCATCCTTCAGGCCAGCCGAGATCAGCTTGCGGCGATAACCCCGCCGCTGGTTCTCCCAAAGGGCCTTGCCGCGGATCATGGGGGCCACGTACTGCGAAAACAGGGGGCGCGTGATCCGGACCAAGGGGTTGGAAGCCTGACGCTTTCCCTGGTCATTGAGGTTTTCGGCGGCGGCACGCGACTCCTCTTCGGCGAAGAGCATGCGCGCGATCAGGAACACCGCCAGCCCGATCAGGGCATAGGCGGCGTAAATGACCAATTCACCTTTTTGGATCGCTTCTTGGACCATAGGAACCCGCAGTACGGATCGGCATTCCCGGCCTGAAAACTGAGCCTGCCCCCCGAACCCCAGTCCTTAGCTTCTTATATTTGAGCTATTTAATCAATTTCAGGGACTTTCGACCCGCTGCATGCTAAGTGTCTGGACTCCATGACCGAATCCAGGAACCGAAAACCCGGACGGCCCTCCCCCTTCCACGGCGTCTCGGCCGTGATCCGGGATACCCACCGGCATGTCGTTTCGGCCCAGCTGCTCATGGCGGCGTCATCGCTGGCCTACACCACCCTGCTTTCCATCATTCCCCTGCTGGCGGTGAGCTTCTCGATTTTCAAGGCCTTCGGCGGCCTCGACAAGCTCTACGCCACCATCGAGCCCCTGGTGCTCGAGAACCTGGCCGAAGGCGCAAGCGACGAAGCCATCGCCCAGATCCATCGATTCATCGGCAACATCCACGCGGGCGCCCTGGGTGCTGGTGGCCTGGTCGGCCTGATCTTCACCTGCATGAGCCTGCTGTTCAGCGCCGAGAAGGCCATCCACCGCGTCTGGGACACCCCCATGCGACGCGGCTGGTTCCACCGCATCTCGTCCTACTGGCTCATCATCACCCTGGGCCCGCTGGGCCTTTCCTTCGCCCTGGGGGCGGGCGGCTCCCTCGGAGTCCAGTTCGCCGAGTTCCTGCCGGGCGGGACTTCGAGCTTCATCCTGGCTTCCGCGTTGTTTTTCGCGATCTACAAGTGGGTGCCCCAACGCCCGGTCCATGCCGCGCCGGCCGCGATTTCCGCGGCGGTGACCGCGGTCATCTGGAACCTGGCCCGCTTCGGGTACTCCCTCTACACGGCCAAGGTCCTGACCTACAGCAAGATCTACGGCAGCCTGGCCGCCGTTCCCATCATCCTGCTCTGGATCTACATCATGTGGGTCATCGTCCTCGTCGGCACCGCTTTCACCGCCACCCTTCAACGGAGACACGAACAGTCATGAAATTCCTGCTCACGCTCTTCATCGCCACGGCCTCCCTCGGCGCGCACGCCGCCGCCCCCGCGGAAAAAGTGCTCTGGGACACCTGGTACACGGTCACCGTCGCCAACAAGGTCCACTACGGCTACTACAACGACAAGGCGACCCTCCGCGAAGGCAAGGTGACCTTCCAGAACCACTTCTGGAAGCTGGAAGAGGGCTTCATCAACGAGGAGCGCCTGGGCGCACTGGCCGATGACACCGCCGACCTGACGCCCGTGTTCTTCAACTTCAAGTCCAGCTACCGCGCCACCGAGACCAATATCGACGGGGCCGTGAACCCGAAGACCCACGCCCTGAATGTGCGCGTCCTCCGCGGCGGCAAGGAGCTTCCGTCCATCATCAAGGCCCTGCCCAAGGGGCTTTTCACCTCCTCCCTGTTTCCGATCTGGGCGGCCCGCCACCTGGGCCAGCTCAAGCCGGGACAGGCAGTGCCGTTCCTGACGCTCATGGAAGACGGCTTCGAGCACGGCTTCGAGACCGTGAACGGAACGGTCCGTCTGGAGCAACCCGACGACTTCGCCCGGAAAACCGGCACCCGCAAGCTCACGGTCAAGTTCCAGGACCGCAGCTCCATCTGGTACCTGGAGGCCTCAGGCTGCCCCGTGCGCATCGAGATGCCCGGGATGCACTCGGTCGTGGAGCGCGTCTCGGGCGACCAGGCCAAGCAGTTCCTGGCCCAGTAGAAAGCCCGCATGGCCCCCGGTCGCAAGCTCTTCCGGATCCTGCGCCCCTTCGTGGTCCTGGCTGCCGTCTTCGTGCTCAGCCGGGCCATGGTCTTTGCGCTGCCGGGAGATCCGGTCGAAACCCTTCTCTCCGAGACGGGCACTTCGGTGAACCGCACCTTGCTTCGGCAGGAGCTCGGCCTGGATCGCCCATTCCTGGAGTCGCTGGCCCAGGACCTGGGCCAGGCCCTGCACGGTGACTTCGGGCGTTCCATCCTGACGCGCATTCCGGTCGGACCGGAGCTTGGCCAAAGGCTCCGGGCCACGCTGGTGCTGGCGGGCGCCGCCATGGCGCTCACGCTGGTGGTGAGCCTGGGACTGGGTCTTGCGGCCGCGCACCCGGAGCCCGGCCGCGGCGCGCGCTGGGCGGATCGCCTGTGCACCTGGCACGGTGCCCTGGCCGCGGCATTGCCGACTCCGTGGATCGGGCCGCTGCTGGCCTGGGCACTGGCCGTGCAACTCCCTCTGTTCCCGCTGGGCAACCACTGGGCCCTTCCTGCGCTCACGCTGTCGCTGTCGCTCTCGGGCTTCTGGGCGCGCCTCATCCGCGAACGCGTGCGTGAGACGCTGCAGCTCGGGCCCGCCCGCGCGGCGCGCGCCCGCGGCCTGGGCGAAACCCGGCTCCTGCTCAAGTACGGCCTCGCACCCGCATCGCCCGCGCTGCTGGCCTTTCTGGGAACCCAGGCGGGCAGCCTCATGGCGGGGGCCTTTGTCACCGAGGTCATCTTCGAGTGGCCCGGCCTGGGTAGCCTGCTCGTGGACGCCGTGCTCAAACGCGACTACCCCGTGGTCCAGGCCGCGGTTTTTGCGGCCGCCGCAGTTTCGCTTCTGGGCAACTTCGCCGGTGACGGCTTGCAGCGTTGGGCGGATCCCAGGGAAGGCACCCCATGAAGTGGACTCAACGGTTGGCCTGGGGCTGGCTTGCCACCTGGTCCGCGGCATCGCTGGTGGCCTTGGCCTGGACGAGTGATGCCCCCGATCTGCCCCGCGTGCTGGGCCTTCCCGACCTGCTTCACCCGCTCGGATTCGATGCCTTCGGTCGCGACCTTCTGGAGACCTCGCTCCGGGCCACGGCATCCAGTGCCGCGTTCTCGCTTCTCGCCGTGGTGGCAAGCCTCCTGCTCGGGCTGGCCGCAGGGCTGACCCTGGCCGTGGCCGGACCCAGGGCTACCGCCGCAGGCACCAGCATCCTCGAAGGGCTCCTGGCCTTTCCGTCGCTGCTCCTCGCACTGGCGTGGGCAGCGATGCGCGGCCCGGGCTGGGGCACCCTGCTGGGGTCGTTGGCAATCGGCACCCTTCCCGGATTTTCGCGGCTCATCCTGGTCCGCGCACGTGAACTTCGCCTGGAGGAATACGTCTCCGCAGCGCGTGCGCTGGGCGCCTCATCGTTCCGCATTGCAATCCGCCATCTCCTGCCCTCGCTTGGCTCGCTGTGCGCGCTCAAGGCCCCCAACCTCTTCGCCCAGGCCCTTCTTGCCGAAGCCACGCTGTCGTTCCTGGGTGTGGGCGCGCCCATCGGGGCCGAAACCTGGGGCGGCCTCCTGGCCCAAGGGCAGAATTACCTGATCGAGGCGCCTCATCTGGCGCTTGGCGTCGGAATCCCGCTCATCCTGACCATTCTTTCCCTGCAGCTGGTCAGCCAAGGATTGGGCGAAAAATCATGGAACCGCTCCGCGCCTCGTCTATAATCCGGGCATGTCCCTTTCTCCTCTCGAAGAAGCGCGTGAAATCCTGGGCGAGCTGTTCATCATGGGCTTCAGCGGGCTCGAGCTGTCGGACACGACCCGCGCTTTCCTGACCGACAAGAGGATCGGCGGAGTCATCTACTTCGCCCCCAACTTCGAAAGCCCAGCCCAGCTGGCCGAGCTCTCCAACCAGGTGCAGGAATGCCGCAAGGATCTGCCCCTGTGGGTGGCTGTCGACCAGGAAGGCGGCCGCGTCCAGCGCTTCAAGAAGCCCTTCACCCGCATTCCCGAGGCCATGGCCATCGGCAAGGCCGACTCCCCGAAGCTCGCCTTCGAAATTTCCGAGGTCGTGGCCCGTGAACTGGCCGCTGTCGGAGTGAACCTGAACTTCTGCCCCGTGGCCGACATCCACACCAATCCCAAGAATCCGGTCATCGGCCACCGTGCCTACGGCACCAGCGAAGAGCAGGTGTCCAGGATCGTGACGGCCGTGGTGCGCGGCCACCTCCACTCGGGAGTGCAGGCCTGCGTGAAACACTTTCCCGGCCATGGGGACACCAGCACCGATTCGCACTTCGCGCTGCCCAAGCTGGACGTGGAGCTCGAGACCTTGCGCGACCGCGAGATGAAGCCTTTTTCGAAGGCATTCAAGAGCCGCTGCAATTTCGTGATGACGGCCCACATCCTGATGCCCAAGATCGACCCCGAGTTCCCGGCCACGCTCTCGCCGCGCTTCATCCGCCAGATCCTGCGCGAAGAGCTGCGCTACTCCAGGCTCGTGGTCAGCGACGACATGGAAATGAAGGCCATTGCCGACCATTACGGCGTGGACGATGCTCCCCGGCTGGCCATCGAGGCGGGCTGCGACCTGCTCATCTACCGCTCCGAAGCGGCCACCCGGCGCGGCTACCAGGCGCTCGACCAGGCCCTGGTTTCGGGCAAGCTCGACCCCGAGACGGTGCTCGTGGCCGCCACCCGCTCGCGCTCCATCAAGAGCGAAGTGCTGATGCCTTACGAACCCGTGTCCGTGGCCGAGGTGGGCAAGCGGATCGGACTCCCCGAGCACCAGGCCCTGGTGGATCGCGTGGCACCCCTGGGATGATCGAATGAAACCACTCCGCACGACCTGCCTCCTGATCGCGCTTTCCACTCCGGGTTTCGCCGCTTCCGCGCCCGTACCGCAGTTCCGCCTGGTGGACCTCCCTGCCTCCGCTCCCGCCTCAGCCCAGCCCATGGCCATCAGCGACTCGGGACAGGTGCTTCTTGCAGCCAGCCTCTCCCCTTTCCGCAGCCTGAGCTTTCTTTGGCGAGGCACGGACCAGGAACTGATTCCGCTGGAGCCGTTCGACGGGGGCACCCAGTTCACGGCGTACGCCCTCAATTCCCGCGGGCAGATCGCCGCGACCGCTTCCGACTCCGCGGGCAGCCCTCGGGTGGTCCGCATCGACGCCTCCGGAGAACCGGTCGTGCTCGGCCCCGGCACCGCCTACGCCATCGATGGCCAAGGCGCGCTGTCGGGGTATTT
>CANFHS010000010.1 GCA_947446835.1 Bacteriovoracaceae bacterium | reverse complement strand
TCCAGGCTGTTGTTGAGCTGGAGGTCCCCGGTCACCGAGGCCACCAGGTCGTCGTTCGGGTAGCCAGGCTTGCCGAAAGTGAGCTTCCGGATCTGGCCTTTGCCGCCCTCGAAGTGCAGGTCCACCGTGCCCTCGGAGATGGAAAGCCCCGGAATATTGAAGCCCTGGATGTTCTGCTGCTCCAGCGAGATCTTGGTCAGGTTCAGGCGGCCCTCGCCGTTCCAGGTGCTGGGCACCGAAAGATTGCCTTGGATCGAACCTTGGCCCGTGACGATGCCCGAGCCGCGGATTCCCACGAACAGGTTCAGGAGTCCCATTCGGCCCAGGTTGACCTTGTCCGCCTTGAAGCGGATCCGGGCATCCGGGCCTTTGGAGCTGAACGAGGCGGTCAGTTCGGTGTCCGCCTGCTGGATGACCACGGTGCCCCCCGCCCGGCCCAACAGCAGGGGCAGCAGGGAAGGCGAGAGATCGACCTCGTCGATCTTGATCGGCAGGTCGGGAGCGGGGGGCGTCAGGACGACGCCTTCCAGCACATAGGTGACCCCGAGGCCCAGGGACAGGTGGGCCTTGGTGGCCGAGGCGATCACCCCGCGCGAGGCCAGCGCGTTCTGGAGGTGGCCGAGCACGAAGTTCTTGAGGCGGGCCTCGGGAAGTTTGGCCAAGGTGAAGACGATCAGGGCAAACAGGCCGAGCAGGGTCCAGCCGGTACGGCGCAGGATGCGCTGGCCCCGGCTCAGGGGCGGAGGGCTGGCTCCGGCGGCAGGGGAGGCCTGGCCGGATTGATCCAGGGTGCTGGAGTCGAGAGTGGATTCGGTCATGGGTTCTTGCTCGCCGCCCGGAAGGCCGAAAGCGCAAGTGTGGCGCTCACGTGGCCGCTCAGGTCGGGCTGGGTGTCGATCGTGAGGTTGCGGACCTTCACGGGACGAAGCCCTTGCTCCAGGGCCACCGCGAAACGGACCACCTGCTTGATGTTGATCTGCTTGAGGGTGACGTCGACGAGGGCTTCCTTGAGGCCCTCTTCTTCGACAAAACCCTTTCCACCCTTGGCCGGGGCCGCGGACGGAGGAGCTTTCTCATCCGAGACGCTGACGGCGCTCTTTTCGATGCCGGCGTTCTGGGCCACCGACTCAAGGTAAGGCGCCCAGGGCCCCCCGTCTCCGTCGGTGTGCCCCATGCCCGACTCGCGCAGGTGGCGCACTTCCTCGGACGAGGTCTGGATCAGCGACAGCAGTTCGGCCTTGTCGGCCAGCTCCTGCTTGAGCGAGCGGACGCTCCACACGGCATTCAGGAGGATCAGGAGCCCCAGCAGGGCACCGCCGGCAAAACCGGCCTTGCGCAGGTGGTTGCGGCTCTGCGGGTCGAGCTCTTCCCATTTGCTCTTGAGCTGCTGGAACCAGGTCTGCTCGGCGATGCGTTCGCCCCAGCCCGTCAGGAGCTGGGCGAAGCGGGAGTTACTTTCCATACGCATCCTCCGCGGGTTTTCCCTTGAGGGTCACCTTGAAGCGCTTGGTGCCGTCGGGCAGGGTGGTTTCTTCGACCTTGGACTTGGAGACTCCGGGAATCTTGCGGTCCAGCAGGGTCGCCAACCGGTCTGCGGTGGCCTGGCCCTGGATCAGGAAGGTGAAGCTGGCCTCTCCGTCGAGTCCGGCCTGGTAGGGTTGCGAGGGGCTGGCTCCTGCCTGGTACTGCAGCAGGTCCACGGTCACGTCCTTGGGCACGGTGGCCGAGACCTCGCGCAGCAGTGCCAGCGGGGATTTGGGATTGGGCCCGGCCAGGCGCGCCACGTCGCGTGCTTTTTCGAGCTCCTGGCGGATCTGCTTCTTCAGGATGCTCGGATTGGCCAGGTAGGTCCGGATGGCGCTGGGAGAAGCGGTTGAAAGGAAGGAGCGGATGCTTTTCTGAAGCTGCTCATCAACCTGCTGCACGCGACTCCGATAGACCTGGCTTTCGATCACCAGGCTCAGCAGCAGCGAGGCCGATACGATGCCGATCGCCGTGAGGGGCTTCTTGAGGCGGTCCAGGTCGATCCGCTGGCGGCTGCTCACCTTGGTGAAGGCGCCCTTGCGGAGATTGATGGCCAGGGTGCGCTCGGAGCCGACCTGGCAAAGGGCCAGGGACGCCGCCAGGACAAAGGTGGCGTCGGTGGACTCGGAATACGTGACTCCCGAGTTGGCCAGGGTGGACAACGCCTGGATCGGTGTCACCGGCAGCTTGACCTCTTCTTCGAGCAGTCGGGCCAGGCCGGGAAGCAGCGAGCTGCCACCCGCCAGGTGCAGACGAGCCGCTGGCACGTGAACCAGGTTCTTGCAGATCAGGGCCGCGTGCCGGACTTCGCGGATCAGCTCGCCCAGGGGTTCCAGCAGGGTCTGCGAGAACTCGATCTGCTCCGGAGAGGCCTGCTCGCGTTGCGAAGCGGGGAGCACGAAACCGTGGTCGAGCTTGGCCACCTCGGCCTGATCTTCCGGGACCCGGTAATGGGCTGCCAGGGCACGGGTCAGGTCGCGGCCGCCGATCGGCACCTCGCGGGCCACCACGGGCTGGCCTTTCCAGTGGATGTAGATGACCGTATGGTCGTGGCCGATGTTGAGCAGCATCGACGGGCCGGTGGCGGTCTGTTCGGGGGTCAGGATGCGGTTCAGCAGGGCGCGATAGGCCCAGGCCTCGGTGGTGACCAGGTCCGGATCGATCCCTGCGGCCGCCCACTCGGCCAGCGAGGTCCTCAGGTGGTCTTCCAGGGTGGCCGCCACGTGCACGGTGGTCAGTTGGCCCGCCTGCTGAAGGACGCTGTAATCGTAGATGGCGTCCTCGAGGGCAAACGGCAGGTCGTCGTCGAGCTCGAAGCCCACGCCGGCCTGGATGGCCTTCTTGTCGCGGGTGGGCAGCTGAAGGGTCCGGAAGGTGATCCGGCTGGTCCGGACGGCCACGGCGATGCGGTCCGGGGCCTTGGGGAGGCCGGCCAGCAGGTCGCGGGTGACCTCGAGCGGGCTTTGCCCGGGAGCGATCTTGGCCTCATGGTACTCGTGGACCTCGAAGCGGCCGAAGGCGCTGTCGAGCTCGACTGCTTTGACGCTAGTGCTTCCCACATCGAGTCCAAGGATTCGCATCAGGGCCCTCTTTATAAGAGTCGCATGAAGGTGATCTTCAATCCAGAGTCAGGCTTGGCAGCGGGCGCGTTTTCGGCCTTTTTGGGACCGCCGGGCGACGCCGGGGTGGAGGCTTTTTCGGTGAACTGGACCAGGGCTTCGATCCGCCGGGTGGCCTGGTTGACCTGGGCCTGGACCACCACCCGGAAGACCGACTCGTCGGTCACGATGCGGATGTTGCGCTTCTTGAACTCGTCCTGGAGTCCCTGCGTCCCGGTGTTTCCGCGGTAGGCGCGCATGTGCTCCTGGACGTACTTGAAGAAGGCATCGGCATCCTTGAATGAGTGGTCCTCCTCCTCGGAGTCCCGGAATTTGAAGAACTCCTGCAGCTCCTCGGCCGAGGCTTCCGGAAGCAGAGCCTTGAGCGTCGAATCGCGGATGGTGTTGACGTTCATTCCCGGGGTGGCGGTGACCGTCAGGTTGGGTGCGAACAGGGCGTAGAGCCCGTCGTCCATGCCCGGAACCATCCGGAGCTCCTGGAGAGAATAGAACGGCGCGCGTTTGGGCGCGATCTGGTCGGAGGGCCAGCGCGAGGGCTTCTCGTAGGTCTTGTCGACCCAGGCCACGATGTTGTCGGTGAGCTCCTCGACCTTGGTGTCGCGGTATTCGGAGGCGAAATCCGGGTCGCTCTGGAACTTGGCGTTCAGCAGCTGGAACAGCAGGTCGGCCAGCCCCTTGCGTGCGGCCGCCGGATCGAACTGGGCCGCTTCGGCGGACCCCGGGGTGGGGCTGGGGGAAGGCGTGGGCTGGCCCGAGGGGCGCGGCGTGCCCGAAGGCTGGGGCTTGGGGACGAACGACGCCAGCAGCAGGTTCAGGTTGTAGCGCGAGGATTCGGATTCGATGTTCGCGGTGAAGGTCCCGGTCAGGCCCGACTCCTTCTCGAACTTGGCGATCTCGTCCTTCTGGGTCATCGTCAGCCCGGGCAGCGCCGTCGGAAAGGGATAGATGAACGGGAAGTTCCAGACTTTTTCCAGCATCGCCCGGGGAACGGCGGCGGCCGCACCGGCGTTCCCGGCCAGCAGGCTCTTCACGTTCTGGTAGGCCTTGAGCCGGAGCAGGGAAATCTTGAAGCCCGATTTGGCCAGGTAAAGGGCCCGGACCTGGTCCAGCCCGTCGAAGGCCATGCGCTGGTTGACCTGGGCGATGTACACGAACTCGGTGACCAGCAGCGAAAGCACCGTCATGGCCGCGATGACCATGAACAGGGCGATACCGCCTTTGCGTTTCGGGTCCCGGGGACCCGCGCCTTCAGGTGCTGGGATCAAGTCCACGCAGGGGGATCTCCGGTCGGAATTTGTAGACGCCCTCGTAGGTGAGGCGCCCGGGGCCCGCCACCTCCACGGTGGCTTCGATCAGGTCGGGGTAGATGTCCTTGGTGTCGGGTGCATCGCTGTCCCAGGAGCTGCTCCACCCGTTGTCCTTGTCCTTGCGCCAGTACCGGAAGCGCAACTTCCGCACCCCGCGCACCAGGCGGTAGGTGTGGCGCAGCCTGTCCTTGCTGTCGTCTTCCGAGAAGGCATTCGGGCTGGCGGTCTTGACCAGGACCTTGCCCTCGATGCCGTCGCCGCGCTCGGGGTCGTCCTGCAGCTCGTAGACCACCTTCAGGAACTCGCTTTCGGGGGCGTCGCGGTGGATGCGCAGGTTCGATGCGGCCACGAAGCTGAGGCGGTTTTCGGTGCCCACGAACCGCATGGCCCGGGCGCCGCTCTTGTCGAGGTAGCCGCCCCAGAACTGCGTGGGCTGGGCTTCCTCGGCGGGGGACTGCATTTCCTGCTGCGTGGGCATGCCGCTCGGGGTGGGCTGGGGCGCGGGCAGCTGCAGCGCCGGGGTGTACATCTGCGCCACGTCGCGATCGATGAGCTGCATGGCCAGGCGGATGGCGTTGTTGAAGTCGCCTTCGTTGAGCAGCGAATCGCGCAGCCGGTAGGTCGAGGTCGTGGCCTGGTAGATGGCCAGTGAAATGACCACCAGGAGCACGATCGAGATCAGCACTTCGAGCAGGGTGAAACCCTGTTTATTGGCTGAGGGCGAACTCATGATTCAGGTCTACCCAATAGGTTGAAACTGCGTAGCTCTGCTCGCCCGTGCCGCGCTTCACCTTGATGGTGACCGTCACTTCGCGCACCGACTGCGACAGGTACTTGGTCAGGAGCTGCGTGAGCTGGCGAGAGGCCTCGTCCTGGGCCAGGGCCTCGCCCTTGTCGCCTGACGAGGAGCCTGAGCCTCCGGCGCCCAGCTCCGGGAACTTGACCTCCTTGACCTCGCGTTTCCACGAGAAATCCTGGTACGGCTCGGGGAAGGTCCCGGACTCCTCCTTCTTGTACTCGTCGAAGGTCTTTCCTTCGAAGGAGTACTCGGTTTCCACCATGAGGTTCTTGGCCAGCATGGTGATGACGTTCATCTGCTTGGCCTTGCCCGACGTGTTGATGCTCGAGCTTTCGACCATCAGGATCGAGGCAAAGGCGACCATCATGATGGCCATGGCGATCATGGTCTCGAGCAGGGTGAAGCCGGCCTCGCCGAGGCGCGCCCGGCGCTCAACGCGGTCCATAGGCCTCCTCCGGCTTGACGTAGCGCTCGATGAGGCGGGTCCGCCCCAGGAGCGAGGCGATGGCCAGGGTGATCTGGTGCTGCTGGCCGTCCTTGAGGTGGATGACCGTCTGCTCGGTGATGCCGTGGGGAAAGAAGTGGGCGTAGGCCGTGGTGCCCTGGACGGGCTCGGGGCTCTGCTCCGTGACCACGTCCTCGAATTCCACGCCCCGGGGGAGCGACATCTTCTTGCGGGTCACGCCCCGGTCCAGCTGGAAGCCGGAGTCCTTGGGCTTTTCGTCGGAGCGGGCGAACCGCAGGCGCCGCTGCTCACGTTCCCGGGTCTCGGCCGTGTCGAGCAGGACCTCTCCCACGGCGACCTCGACCCAGTACTTGCCTTCCTTCTGGTCCAGGACCAGGCGGTGCACCTTGCCGCTCATCGCGGTGGAGTTGTAGGCCTCCTTGATGATGGAGGCCATCTCGCGGGAGGCCGAGTTCAGCGAGAGCTTGAAGAAGTTGGTCACGCTGGGGAGCGCGAAGAAGCCGATGAGCCCGATCAGGGCCACGACGACCAGCAGCTCCACCAGCGTGAAACCGGCCTCGTGCGGCCGGAGGGCCGGATCAGCCTTCGAGCTCGTTGGAAGACAGGTCCTTCTCAATGCCTTCTCCGCCTTCCTTGCCGTCGGAACCCAACGACTTGATCTCGTACTTGTTCCCGTCGGAAGTGTAGATGAAATCGTTGCTCCAGGCGTCCTTCGGGACCTTCTTGCCCTTGATGTAGCCTTCGGGGTCGTAGTTCTTGCACTCGCGGCCGGCGGTGGGTTTCTGGACGAGAGCGTCCATGCCCTGCTCGGTCGAGGGGTAGAAGCCGCACTCGCGGCGGAAGTCGTCGAGGATCACGCCCAGCTGGCGGATCTGGGTCTTGGTGGCGTCGACCTTGGCGCGGTTGTACCGGCTGATCACGTTGGTGGTGACGAACGTGCCCACCAGCGCGATCAGGGCGATCACGATGAGCATTTCGGTCAGGGTGAAGCCCTGCTGGTCGAGGGCCAGCGAGGCGGTGCGGACCCGGAGGGCCTTCAGACGACGGGTCAGCTGCTGCAAAGTCTTCTGCATGGGGGAGATCTCCTTCAGGAAATGTTACTGATCTCAAGAAGTGGAACGAAAATCGAGAGAACGATGAAGCCCACGACCCCGCCCATGCCGATGATCATGAGGGGTTCGAGCAGGGCGGTCATCCCTTCGATCCGGGCGTTGACCTGCTCTTCGTAGGTTTCAGCCACGTTCTGTAACATGCCTGGCAGCTCTCCGGTTTTTTCTCCGATGGCGATCATGTGGATGACCAGGGGGGGGAACTCCCCGGACCGCCGCAGGGGCTCCGCGATCGATTGGCCCTCGGTGATGTTGTCCCGGGCACTTTGCACTGCGTTAGCGATGGGGATGGACCCGACGAGGTTCCTGGAAATGGACATCGCCGTCAGGATGGGCACCCCGGCGCCCAGCAGGGTGGCCATGGTCGACGAAAATCGCGTCACCGCGATCATCCGGATCAGGGGTCCGAAGACCGGGACCGTGAGCTTGAAGGCGTCCCAGCGGGGGCGCCCCGTGCTGGAGGTGCTCCAGCGCCGGAACAACCAGACCGCGCCGAAGGTGACGGCGGCGAACACGTACCAGTACATGGTCAGGGTGTCCGACACGGCGATCAGCACCTTGGTGGTGACCGGCATGGGCTTGTTCATGGACTCGAAGACCTTGGTCAGCTTCGGGATGACGAAAGTGAAGATGGCGATCAGCAGGAACACGGCCACGCCCATCATCAGGCCGGGGTAGGTCATGCCGCTGATGACCTTGGAGCGGAGCCGCATCTGGGCCTCCTTGAGGTCGGCCAGACGGAGCATCACGAGGCCCAGGGTACCCGAGCTTTCGCCCGCTTCGATCATGTTGATGAAGATGGTGTCGAAGACCTTGGGGTGCTTGCCCATGGCCTTGGCCAGCGAAAGGCCCTCGTTCACGTCCTGGCGGACCTGGGCCAGCGCCACCTTCAGCACCGGCTTCTCGGTCTGCTCGACCAGCGCGGTCAGGGCCTCGACCAGCGGGATGTTCGCCTTGACGAGCGACGCCAGCTGGCGCGTCATCATGGCCACGTCCTTCACGCTGGCGCGGCCGCCGATGAAGGGAAGTCCGCCCTGCGCCTGGGCCTGCGCCGCCGCGCTTTTTTCGCGGATCTCGACGACGATCAGGCCCTGCTTCTTGAGCTTTCCGCGGGCCGCCTTCTGGTTTTCGGCCTCGACAATGCCCTTCTGGTTCTTGCCTGCGGAGTCGAGCGCCTTGTAGTCGTAGAGAGGTGCCATGATCGTGTCTTACACCTCGGCGTGGGTGGCACGCATCAGCTCATCGATGGTGGTGATGCCGTTGATGACCTTCTGGATGCCGTCCTCGCGGAGCGTGATCATCCCGGCGGCCACGGCGGCCTTCTTGATGGCGCCGGCGTCCTCGCGGCGCACGATCAGGGAGCGGATCTTGTCGTCCAGCGGCATCAGCTCGTGGATGACGGTACGGCCCGAGTAGCCGCTCTGGGAGCAGGAAGCGCAGCCCATGGCCTTGAACACGGTGGCGCCCGGGGGCAGCGACCTGATGCCCAGTTCCGTCATCTCGAACTCGCTGGGCACATGGGGCTGCCGGCACTTGGTGCAGACGCGGCGGATGAGGCGCTGGGCGATGACGCCGAGCAGGGACGAGGCCACGAGGAACGGCTCGACGCCCATGTCGGCCAGCCGGGTCACGGCGCCCGGAGCATCGTTGGTGTGCAGGGTGGAAAGCACCATGTGACCGGTGAGGGAGGCGTTGATGGCGATCTCGGCGGTTTCCTTGTCGCGGATCTCGCCCACCATGATCACGTCCGGGTTCTGGCGCAGGAAGGCGCGCAGCGCGCGGGCGAAGGTGAAGTCGATCTTCGGGTTGGCCTGGACCTGGTTCACGCCCGGGATCTGGTATTCGATCGGGTCCTCGACCGTCATGATGTTGCGCTCGGGCGAGTTGAGCTTGACCAGGCAGGCCGAGAGCGTGGTCGACTTGCCGTGGCCGGTGGGGCCGGTGACCAGGATGATGCCGTACTTGCGGAAGATCAGCTTCTCGATCAGGTTCCGGGAACGCTCCGAAAAACCGAGCTGTTCGAGCTCGAGCACGGTCGAGGACTGCTCCAGGATACGCATCACGACCCGTTCGCCGTAATTGGTCGGGACTGTCGAAAGACGGATGTCGATGTCCTTGCCGGCGATCTTGACCTTGATGCGGCCGTCCTGCGGCAGACGTTTCTCGGCGATGTCCAGCTGGCCCATCACCTTGATGCGCGAGGAAATGGCGGCGTGGGCGCGCTTGGGCTGCCGGATCACGTCGTAGAGCACGCCGTCCACCCGGAAGCGGACCACGAATTCCTTCTCGTAGGGCTCGATGTGGATGTCCGAGGCCTTTTCCTTGACCGCCCGGAACAGGATCGAGTTCACGAACTTGATGACCGGGGCGTCGTCCTCGGTGGCCTCGAGGATGTCGATCGGCCCTTCGAGGTCGTAGGTTTCCTCGAACTCGCCCGCGATATTGTCCACCAGGTTGGCGCTGGAACGCTCATAGACGCGGTTGATGGCGTCCTGGATGCGCATGGAGGTCGAGACCAGGATCTGGACCGGCATGCCAGTCAGCACCTGCAGGTCGTCCATGACGGTGTCGTTGAAGGGGTCCGAGACGGCCACCTGCAGGGTCTCGCCTTTGGGGCCGGCCAGGGTGCCCAGGGGCAGGATCTCCTTGGACTTGGCGTAGTTGATGGGGATCTTGGCCACCAGCTTGGGGTCGATCTCGTTGGGCTTCAGGTCCTCGATGAACTTCAGGCCGATCTGGATGCAAAGGGCGCGCATGATCTCGTGGGGGAGGATCATCTGCCGCTTGATCAGGATGTCCCCCAGCAGCCCGCCTTCCTTGGCCTGGATGGCGAGCGCCTCGTCCAGCTGGGCCTGCGTCAGCGAGGTGTGCTGGAGCAGGATCTCGCCCAGTCGGGGAGCGGACTGCAGTCGGATCGAGGTCTGGGTTCCCATCTCGGCACTCATACCATGGCACTCATAGCATCATTGCCCGGCCGCGGGTGGGGCGGGTTGGGCCGGTGCCGGGACGATGGCCGGTTCGGGCGCCGGAACCGGCCGGGCTGCCGGCTCGGCGGTCTCGCCGGGAACCGTGTTGGCCAGGTCGTCGCGGTCGATGGTGAAGCTGCGGACCGGCTTGGCCGAGGTGATTTCCTTCACGTCCTTCAGCCCGCGGACCATGTTGTCCCGGTACTTGCGGAGCGGATCGTCGCCGCCCGTGCTGCTCTCCAGGAACTCGTCGCGCTCCCTGAGCTTCTTGTCCAGGACGGCCCGGATGGACTCGTACTGGCGGATGATGGTCGGGGTGATGAAGATGAGCAGGTTGGTCTTGGTGACCGTGGTGCGACGGGCCTTGAACAGCCAGCCCAGCAGCGGGATGTCGCCCAGGATCGGGACCTTGGAAACGGTTTCCTGCTGGTTGTCGCGGGTCAGTCCGCCCAGGACCACGGTGTCCTGGTCGGCGACCACGATGGAGGTGGTGGCGTTGCGCTCGGTGGTCGCGAAGGCCAGGTCCTTGACCTGGGCCGGCAGCTCGCGCTGGCTGATGTCGGCCAGCTTGGTCTTCACGTCCAGCTTCACGAAATTGGAGATCTTGTTGATCTGGGGCTTGAGGGTCACGGTGAGTGACACGTTTTCCTTGGACACCGACGTGGACACCGAGCCCTGCACGGCCGTGGTCGTCGGATAGGGGATCTTCTCGCTGGTCTCGAAGGTGGCCTCGGTGTTGTCCAGGGTCAGGATCTGGGGGGTGGCCAGCACGTTGGCGTTCGAATTGGTCTGGAGCGCCCGGATCAGGCCGGTGACGTTGGACACCTGGACCGACTGGCCGTTCACCGTCAGCGTCCGCGACTCCCCGCTGCGGAAGTTGATGATGGCGCCCTTCTGGGCGAACGGGTTGGCCGCGAACTCCAGGAGGTCGGTGCTGGGCATGAAGGCGATCCCGTTGGACGGGTTGATCACGTTGGTCGAGAACTGGAAGTCCCGGCCGAGGTTGACTTCCATGATGACCACTTCGGCGTAGACCTGGTCGCGCGGGATATCGAGCTTGTTCACCACGCGCTGGACGGTGGTGAAGTCCGAGGGAGAGGCGGTGATCACGAGCGAGTTGGTGGCCTTGTCGGGCGACACCTTGATCGCACCTTCGAAGAGCGAGGCCTGGACCGGGTTGGAACCCGTGCCCGTTCCGGATCCGCCCATGCCGCCGGAGCGGGGAGCCGAGGAGGACGTCTGGGACAGGTTGTTCAGCGTGTTTCCGATCTGCTCGGCGTCCGCGAACTGCAGGTAGAGCACGTGGACGCGTCCGCCGCCGGCCGAGGACGGCAGCTTCTGGTCGAGGCGGGCCACGAGCTCGCGCACCTGGTCGGCGCCCTTGGAGTTGGCGTGGACGATGAGGCTGTTGGTGCGCTCATCGGCGATGATCGTGTTGATGATGCCGCCTTCCTTGGTGCGCCGGGAGGCGAAACGGCCACCGCCGCCGCCCCCGAACCGGGGAGCCCCGCCAGCGCCGCCCGCGGGGGCGCCGGGAATCAGCGTGTCGATGAGCTTGGCCAGGTCGGCGGCGCCGGCGAACTTCACCGTGATGACCTCGATGCCGGCGTCATAGCCCTCGATGTCGAGGATTTCGAGCAGCTTGGACAGCTTGGCGATGTTCGAGCCAGTGTCGGTCACGATCACCGTGTTGGTCTGCTCGTAGGGGATGATGCGCGAGTTGGCGGGCATGAAGCTGCGGAAGTTGCGGGCCACTTCCTCGGCCGACAGGTACTTGAGGGGGAACACGCGCGTGATGAGCGCGTCGGTGTCGGGCGAGTACTCGCCGGTGTAGGTCTTGAGCTGCTTGTCGCGGGCGTCGCGCTGGCGCGCGATGCGGATGTAGGCGCCCGATGGGATCAGCGCGAAGCCGTTGATGTCCAGCGCCGTCAGGAAGGCCTTCCAGGCCTCGCCGCAGGTGATGGCCGAGTTGGAGATGATGGTCACGCGGCCTTTGACATCCTTGTCGAGGATGAAGTTCTTGCCGACGAGCTTGCCCAGGGTCTTGGCGATGTCGAGGATGTCCGCGTCGGGGAAGTTGAAGTCCGTGATGGTTTCCTTGCAGCCCTCGGCGGTCTCGGTGTCCACTTTCAGGGCTTGCGGGGCCTTCTGGGCCGGGATCACCCCGCCCGGAGTGGTGCCACCGACCTGGATTCCGCCGCCGGCGGGGGCGCCACGGCTCCGGCCGCCCGCGCCCGTGTCGGCGCCACGGCCCTGGGCCGTGTTCGCGCTCCCGCCCTGGGGGAATTCGTCGCCGAACACCGGTTCGTCTTCCTCGTCATCGAAGAAGCTGTCGCTGGGAGGAGGCGTGGCGGGTGCCGCGTAGGGGTTCGTGAAGGTGCGGCTGCCGCCCTGGAAGCCCGGGTTGTCGCCGGGCGCCGACCAGGCGCTCTGGGCCATGAGCAGGATCAGGCCGCCGATGCCGATGAGGCTGGCCGCCCCGCCCAGGATTTCCATGGCCCGGGTGACCGCGGGACTTCCGCCCTGGATCCGTTCTGCCTGCTGATTCGGATGCGTCATGCGATTCCTCGTCTGCGCTTTCATCCATCAATGGATGTTGTAGTTGAAGTTCTGGACCCGGCCATCCCGCTTGATGCTCAGGTCAAGGTTGCTGGCGCCGTTCTTGAGCTGCCCGAGCAGCTCGAAGGCCTTGGCCGGATCGTTGATCGATTCCCCGTTCAGCCCCATGATCACGTCGCCGTTCTTGAGGCCCAGTTTCTCGTAGATGGAGCCCGGAACGATCTGGAACAGCTTGTAGCCCTGGGGCACGCCGTTCTCGAAGTTCGGCACCGCGCGGGCCTGGGTCAGCACGTTGTTGAAGTCGGCCAGCGTCTTGTCGACCTCGGTGCGGGCCACGTTGAAGGTGTTGCCCTGCCGGTCGACACCCGGTCCCGTGCCAGCCGCGCCACCTGAACCCTGGGCCGAGCCCACCTGGATGCGGGGACCGGAGCCCAGCGCGTCTTCGGGCATCTCCACGAATTCGCGGCGCCCGGTGGCCACGTTCACGAACACCACGCGGGTGGCTTCGACCTTCAGGATGCGGGCCTTGCCTGGAATCTCATCGTCGACCCGGACCGGATAGACCTGCGAAGCCGACTTGTCCTCGATGGTGGCGATGGACTTGAGCTCGTCGTGCAGCACCAGGGTGCCCACCAGGTTGAAGGGCAGGTTGGTGCGGACCGGCTGTCCGCCCTGGTCCTGGCCGTTGCCCTGCTCTTCGCCGGGGATCAGTCCCTGGCTGTTGAACAGGTTCCGGTTCCAGATGGCCGCGTAGTCCTCCGCTCCGCGGCTGGCCCGGGGGGGCATGGCGCGGAGGCTGACCCCGCGGGCCAGGGGCGGCTCGGGAATGAAGCGCTCCACCAGCAGCGCGCTGACGTCTGCCAGGAAGTAGGTGGAAAGCAGCAGGGTGGCCAGCTTGCCGTAGAACGCGGCACCTTGCCTCTGGAACAGCTGGCTTCCGAATTCCGCCACGGCCAGCGGCTCGAAGGTTCGGGGCAGGCTCTTGGCCAGGTCCTGGGGCAGGACCTTCATGACCTTTTCGCGGAGATGGACCCGTTCCGCCCACGCCGCCAACGGCTTGGCAACGTGGGTGGACAGCTTCTGCTGAAGCTGTCCTGTCTGCTTGCGGAGGGTGTCGATCAGTTTCTGGGTGTCTGCCATGGTTCGGAATCCACCCGACTGTATCGCAACACCGGTGCCAGCCGTCCGGAGTGGATGGATGAAATCCAATTCCTGGAATTTCCGGCAGTTGGGTGCGCCGGATTTTTGGCGCTCCGGTCTTCGTGAGCTGCCCGGGTTCGTCGGGTCTGACATTTTGTCGGGCCGGGGGCCGGGAACCCAGGTGAGCCGACATTTTGTCAAAGCTGTCGAAGCTTCAGACAGGTGTGCAGGCGCCCGGTTTCGCCCGTCGTTTTTCAGCGGGGCCGAAAGCCTGGCTCAACCTTGAAGAATCGCTACTTGGGCCCTTGGAACCGTCCGGCATTGCTCTTGCTCAAGGGTGTCCGCCGCCTCGGCACGACGAGGACACCAGCCGCAGAACTTCAACCGCAGAAGGCAGCCAAAAAGATGAGTCAAAGCAACACTTTGAAACCCTTGATGAAAGCTTCGGAATTGACGGTCCAGAGATCTCGTGGTAGGGTGCCGCGGATCAGAAGTCTGCCCGGAGACTTGGGAAGCGGTGCCTGCATCGCGGTCCCGGGCGGGACGGAGAAGTTTCAGCCGTCGATAAGGAGTCAGCGCATGTTCAAGGTCGGAGATAGTGCCGTTTATCCCGCCCACGGTGTCGCCGTGGTCAAGCGTATTGATGAGAAAGACGTCGGTGGCAAGAAGAAAAAGTTCTACGTTCTTCAGGTCGTCGAAAACCAGATGACCATCATGGTTCCGACCGACAATGCCGAAGCCGTCGGCCTTCGCGAAATCATTTCCACCAAGGACGTGACCAGCGTCTACAAGATCCTGAAGAAGCGCGACGTCAAGATCGACCAGACCACCTGGAACCGCCGGTACCGGGAGTACATGGAAAAGATCAAGACCGGTTCCGTCTACGAGATCGCCGAAGTCCTGCGCAACCTTTTCCTGCTCCGCCACTCGAAGGACCTGTCCTTCGGTGAGCGCAAGATGCTGGACCAGGCCAAGCACCTCCTCGTGAAGGAAATCTCCCTGGCCAAGCAGAGCAAGGAAGAGGACGTCGAGCAGGAAATCCAGACCATTTTTGCCTCCTGACCCCGGGTCGGGTAGGATGCGCGCCGTGAGCGAAATCATGCACGGCAAGCCTCGTGAAATCTTCCTGACCAACACGCAGACCGGACGGCGGGAGCGGCTGGAAACCCTGGAGCCCGGCAAGATCCGGTTCTACTCCTGCGGCCCCACGGTCTACGGGTTCATCCATGTGGGCAACCTGCGCGCGGCGCTGGTTTCGGACCTGTTTTACCGCTGGTTCAAGCGAGCCGGTTACGCGGTGAATTTCGTCCGGAACTACACCGACGTCGACGACAAGATCATCAAGCGGGCGGCGGAAGAGGGGATTTCTCCCGAGGAGCTTGCCCGCAAGTACATCCGCGAGGTCGAGAAGGACTACGCCGTGGCCGGGCTCGAGGAGCCCACCCACAAGACCCGCGTCACCGACCATATCCCCGAGATCATCGCCCTGATCGGGAAGATCCTGGCCAACGGCAAGGGCTATGTGACCCCGTCGGGCGAGGTGCTGTTTTCGATCGAAGCGTTTCCGGAGTACGGGAAGCTCTCGCACCGGAACCTGGAGGACAACGAGGCGGGCGCGCGGGTCGAGGTCCGCGACGAGAAGCGCAGTCCGCATGACTTCTCGCTCTGGAAGCCCGCCAAGCCGGGTGAGCCGTCGTGGGACAGTCCCTGGGGCAAGGGGCGTCCGGGGTGGCACATCGAGTGCTCGGCCATGGCTTCGAAGTGGCTGGGGCAGCAGATGGACGTCCATCACGGCGGCGAGGACCTGGTGTTTCCGCACCACGAGAACGAGATCGCGCAGAGCGAAGCTGCCTCGGGGCAGGCGCCTTACGTCCGCGTCTGGGTCCACAATGCCTTCCTGAACATCAACCAGGAGAAGATGTCCAAGAGCCTGGGCAACTTCATCACGGCCCGCGATTTCCTGACCCGCTTTGGTGGCGAGGTGGCCCGCTACCTGCTGCTGTCGGCGCACTACCGCTCGCTGATCGACTTCGGCGACGAGGCGGTGGAAAACGCGCTGACGTCGCTGGAGCGCCTTTACGAGGCCAAGCAGAAGGCCGTGCAGCTGCAGGGGCTTCGCGCCGCCGTGCCGGACCTGCGTGCCGAGGCCGCCTGGGGCCAGTTCGCGGCCCAGTGCCAGGACGCTCGCCGGGCCATCGACGACGCCTTTGCGCAGGACCTGAACGTGCCCGGCGCGCTCGGAGCCGTTTTCACGCTGATCCGCGACTTCAATCGCACCTTGGGCGAGCCGCTGGCGCAGGCCACTCCTTCGGCGATCCTGGGGGCGGGCGAGTTCATCCGGGTGCTCGAGGACAGCCTGGGAGGGCTGCTGGGGATTGGCCGGAGCGAGCCCGGGCAGGCTCTGGAGCGCTTCCGTGAGATCCGCGCCCAGTTGCCCGGCAAGGGCGGCCTAGCCAAACCGACGGCCGATGAGATTGCCGAGCAGATCCGGCTTCGGGCAGAAGCCCGGGCGGCCCGCGATTTTGCCGAGGCCGATCGCATCCGCAAAGACCTGGATGCCCGCGGTGTGGTGATCAAGGATTCTCCTGCCGGGACCACCTGGCAGTACAAATGACATCATTCAATAATCTTTTTGGTTTTGCCCAAAGTCGGTGGTAAGTTTTTCTTAAACCAACCGAGGGTTATCACCGTGAGACGTCAAAAGCCGGTTCTCGTCGCATCGCTCGCCAAGGTCATGCACGAGGCTCGCAAAACCATGGGCTTCACGCAGTCGTTTGTTGCGACCCATATCGGGATTTCGCAGGGCGCGCTGTCAAAAATGGAACGTGGATTGCTTGTTCCTTCGGCCATCCAGTGGGTCGAATTCTGTCGCCTGACCAAGACCCGTGTTGACTCGTTCATGCCCGCGCCCAGCGCCAAAGAAGGCAACTGATCCGCGGGTCCCCCCTGCGGGTTAAACGGGTGCCCCCTGCGGGCTAATTGGCCTCGACCGGTTGGACTTCGAGCAGGATGAACCCTTTCTGGGGTTCAAACACGATCTCGAAGCCCGCCTCGGCGATCTTGCGCCTCAGGTGGAACAGGTGGACGTCCAGGCTTTTCGAGGTGACCTGCACCGTTCCCCAGATTTCCGCGGTCAGGCTTTGCCGGGTCACGGGAGCGCCTTTGGCGGCCTGGAGGAGCGTGAAGATCTGCAGCTCTTTCGGGGTCAGTTGGGGGAGCAGGCTACCGTCTTTCCGCCTCAGCCGGAAGGTGCCGGGGTCGAGGGAGATCTCGGAGCGCTTCTCGAGGATGCGTTCAATCTTCACGATCAGCTCGTTCCGCGTGAACGGCTTGGTCAGGTAGTCCAGGGCGCCTTCCTGGAAGCAGGTTCTGAGGACGTCCAGGTCATCCAGCGACGAAACCACCATGAACGGGAAGCGGATCAGGGTGTGGGCTTCGTCGGTTCCCAGGAAGTCCAGGAAGTTTTCGTCTTGCAGGCGCAAATCGGCCAGCAGAAGGCGCGGCTTTTGGGCGGTTTCGGCCATGGCCTGGCGGAAGTCGCCGAGGCTCGAAAAGAAGTGAAGCCGGTACCGGGAGCCCAGGGTCTCCTCGTAGACGAACTGGGAGGATTGGGAGTCCTCGAGGATCCAGATCAGGGCGCGGGCGTCAGTCGTTTCCATGGAGCTGCTTCCGGAAGTTGGAGATCAGATCAAGAGCCTGTTGCAGGTTCTGGCCCAGTTGGGTCAGATAGCGGTCTCGTTTGGCCGGGTCGAAGTCGTCCCTGCGCATCTCCGAGGTCACGAACAGGGCGCCGTGAAGCGGCTCGCACAGGTCGTGGAGCATGTCTGCGGAGGCCTTCCTGATTTTCTCCGGGTTTTCCATTGAAGCGGGGACGATTATCACAACAGGCAAGTAATTCAAATTGTTATTGGCCCGAGGCCAGGTAGGATTTCTTAAACATGCCCCTGTTTACCGACCGCAAATTCCAGCTGAAAACGCCCTTTCAGCCCACGGGAGATCAGCCCGGGGCGATCGAGGCCCTGGTCAGGGGTCTGGAAGAGGGCAAGCGATCCCAGGTCCTGCTCGGCGCCACCGGTACCGGCAAGACCTTCACCATGGCCAATGTCATTGCCCGGGTGAATCGCCCCACCCTGGTCCTGGCCCACAACAAGACCCTGGCGGCCCAGCTTTTTTCGGAATTCCGGGAGTTCTTCCCCGACAACGCGGTCGAGTACTTTGTCAGCTATTACGACTACTACCAGCCTGAAGCCTACATCCCGTCGACCGACACCTATATCGAGAAGGATTCGCAGATCAACGACGAGATCGACAAGCTCCGGCACTCGGCGACCCGCTCCCTGCTGGAGCGCAACGATGTCCTGATCGTTTCGTCGGTGTCGTGCATCTACGGCCTGGGTTCGCCCGAAGCCTACGAAGGCATGCTGCTTTACCTGGAGGTGGGCCGCGAGGCCAAGCGCCAGGACATGCTGCGCAAGCTGGTCGAGATCCAGTACAAACGCAACGACGTGGATTTCCACCGCGGGACGTTCCGCGTGCGCGGGGACGTGGTCGAGATCTTTCCCGCCTACGAGGAGGAACGCGCCATCCGCGTGGAGTTCTTCGGCGACGAGATCGAGTCGATTTCCGAGATCGATCCTCTGCGGGGCGTGCGCCTGCAGAAGCTGCCCCGGGTGACCCTTTATCCGGCCAGTCATTACGTGACGACGCTCGAGAACCGCAAGCGCGCCATCGAGTCGATCCGTGTGGAGCTGCGCTCGCGTCTGCAGGAGCTGCAGGGCCTGAACAAGCTGGTCGAGTCGCAGCGCCTGTCGCAGCGGACCCTCTTCGACCTGGAAATGATCGAGGAGTTGGGGTTCTGCCAGGGCATCGAGAACTACTCGCGCCATCTGACGGGCCGGGGGTCGGGCGAGGCCCCGCCGACCCTGATGGACTACTTTCCCAAGGACTGGCTGCTGATCGTGGACGAAAGCCATGTGACGGTCCCGCAGATCGGCGGCATGTACCGCGGTGACCGCGCCCGCAAGATGAACCTGGTGGAGCACGGCTTCCGGTTGCCTTCGGCGCTGGACAACCGCCCCCTGAACTTCGAGGAGTGGGAAAAAATCGTCTCCCAGGCGCTCTTCGTTTCGGCCACGCCGGCTGATTACGAGCTCAAGGCCGTGGGCGGCGAGGTCGTGGAGCAGGTCATCCGGCCCACCGGCCTGCTGGACCCGGTGGTGGAGGTCCGTCCCGCCACCCGCCAGGTGGACGACCTGCTCGAGCAGATCCGCGCCCGCGCCGCCAAGGGCGACCGGGTGCTGGTGACCACCTTGACCAAGAAGCTGGCCGAGGACCTGACCCGTTTTTACCAGGAGCAGGGCGTGCGGGTGAAATACCTGCATTCGGACATCGAGACCCTGGAGCGCATCGAGATCATCCGCGACCTGCGCCTGGGCGTGTTCGACGTCCTGGTGGGCATCAACCTGCTTCGAGAGGGCCTGGACATTCCCGAGGTCTCGCTCGTGGCGATCCTGGACGCGGACAAGGAGGGCTTCCTGCGTTCGGAGCGCTCGCTGATCCAGACCATCGGTCGCGCTGCCCGAAACAGCGAGGGGCACGTCATCCTGTACGCCGACAAGATGACCGAAAGCATGCGAAAGGCCATCAGCGAGACCAGCCGGCG
>CANFHS010000009.1 GCA_947446835.1 Bacteriovoracaceae bacterium | reverse complement strand
GCGGGTGGCGGCGGCGGAGGCAAGGGGCCCAAGGCCCGTGTGTTGGAGATCAAGGGCGCGAGCGTCTCGGACCTCGTCAAGGCCCTCAACGCGCTGGGCGTCCAGCCCAAGGATTTGACCGCCATCTTCCAGACCTTGAGGGAAACCGGTGCCCTGCAGGCGGAACTGGAGATCATGTGATCTACTGGAAAGACTTCATTTTGGACGATTTGATCGGACCGACATTGGTTTGCTGCGAAGCGGACGAGGCCTCTCGGAGCATCATGGATGATGCGAACCTAGAGAACCAAATCCAGGAAACGAGACGGGAATACAGGCCTGCTAGGATGGTGGGTTGCTCCAGTCTTGATTCAGCTCTCTTGGGCAAGGAATGCCCGCCGAAGAGCCCGCTCCCTTCGCAGCCGGGGAGGAGCGCTTGAACAGCGTCTCCTCCCCGCCCTATTTTCCCGCAAGGACCATGGACTGGGGCGCCAACGCGTTGTCAGCTCCCGTGACTCCCGCGCGTCGCCTTCCCCAGGTGGACACCTCCCAGGCGCCCCAGGCGCTCAAGGATGCCGCCCAGGGCATGGAGACCATGTTCCTGGATTACATGATGAAAGTGATGCGCCAGACCGTTCCCAAGAACGAGATGGATCTGGAAAACCCGGGCACGGAAGTGTACCGGAGCATGCTGGATAGCGAGACCGCCAAGACCGCTGCCCGCTCGGGCGGGGTCGGGTTGGCCGAGCAGATGGTTGCTTACCTGATGTCCCAAAGTTACAATCAACCTGAGGGGCATGGAGCCCCGGTTCGCGTACAAGGAGGTACCCATGAGGGTCAACCAGTCCGGAAATAGCCCGGTTCAGGGATCCGAAACCCAGGCCACCAAGAAGTCCGGCCGCGCTGCGCTCGCGCAGCAAGCGGAGGATTCCAAGAAGGCCGAAAAGACCGTGATCGAAGGCTCGACCAACACGGAGATCTCCTCCAAGGCCAAGGAAATGGCCAAGGTCAAGTCGGCGGCCACCAGCGCACCCGAGATCCGCGAGGAGAAGGTCGCGGAGCTCAAGCGGCGCATCGCCGCGGGCGCCTACAACGTCGATCCCGACGCGGTCGCTGACCGCCTGGTGAACGACCACCTCTCGTCCGGTATCGGCTGAGACGTTGAGCTGAGTTTCTTTTCCCGCCCTCCGGGGCGCGGGCCAGGACGGCCCGATGGGGAGAATCCCCGGGAGCGATCAGGAGGATTGCGAAGTGGAAGACAATCTCGCCCAGATCCACCAATCGATGCAGACCATGATCGGTCTGCATCGGCAGCTGCTGGAGCTGGTTCGCCAGGAACGTGAGGCCCTGACCCAGGCCGATCTGCAGGGGGTCCAGCAGGCCACCTACGCCAAGGAGGCCCTGATTGAGCAGATCCGCGCCGAGGAATCCCGTCGCGCCAAGCCACTGGCCGGGCTGGCGCTTGCGCTCCGCAAGCCGGTGGCCGACCTTTCGCTCAACCAGCTCATCATCCTGGTCCAGGGCACCCAATCCCGCCAGGCCGAGGCACTGCGCGTGGCCTACCAGGCGCTCCAGGTGCTCACGGGCCGGATCATCGAGCAGAACGATTACAACCGGGGACTGATCGAGCGCTCGCTCGAGCACGTCCAGCAGATGAAGCACAACGTGCTGGGCGAGAGCGTGCCGGCCTCGAACAGCTACGGGTCACACGGACAGAGGGTCAACCGCGCCACTTCCGGGGCGCGCCTGCTGTCCCAGGAAGCGTGAGGGTCGGGCGAAGATGGGTCTTCCGAACGTGATGAATACGGGCCGGACCGGGATGGTTGCCGCCAAGGCAGCCATCGCCACGACCGGCCACAACATCGCGAACGCGACGACCGAGGGGTATTCCCGCCAGCGCATCGACCAGACGGCCGAAGTGGCCCGCGACGGAATCGGAAAGAACGTGATTGGCCGCGGCACCAGCATCTCGCGCACCGGCCGCATCAACGACGAGTACATCGAGAAGCAGATCCGCAACGCCGGCCGCGACCTGGCCCAGATGGAAGAGAAGGACATGGCCCTGCGCCAGGCCGAGGACATCTTCAACGAGATGGGCGGCGACGGCCTGAACCGGCTCATGGCCCGGTTCTTCAACGAGTTCAGGAAGCTCTCGAACGAGCCCGAGAACGAGGCGGTCCGCCAGTCGGTCCGCGAATCGTCGCTGGCCATGGTGAAGGATTTCAAGCGCCTGCGTTCCGAGGTGGACGAGATCCGGGCCCACCTGGATCATCGCATCGAAGGCTACACCACCGAGCTGAGTGATCTGGCCCAGCAGGTGCGTGACCTGAACGTGCAGATCAAGACGCAGGAAACCGCGGGTTCGACCCCGAACGACCTGCTCGATCGACGCGACACCGTGCTCAAGAAGCTGGGAGCGCTCGTGGACCTGTCCATGCACAAGTCCGGCGACGGCCAGTACACGGTCGACCTCAAGGGGATCGGACCGCTCGTGGCAGGCGGGATTTCCGAGAAGCTCTACGTGTCCCGCACGCCCGCCGATGGCGAGGGCAAGCTGGACAATGCGCTGGACATCCTGGGCTCAGGCCGTGGGGGTGGACCCATCACCCACTCCTTGGCCGGCGGCAAGATCGGGGCGCTGCTCGAGGTGCGGGACAAGACCCTCAGCACCATCCTGGGCAAGCTGGACGAGCTGGCCCACGGGATCACGACCGCCGTGAACGAGATCCACACCCAGGGATTCACCCGCGATGGCCAGACGGGCGTGGGCTTCTTCAAGCAGCTTTCCGGCAAGCAGAACGCCTCCGAGCTGATCGACCTTTCGGACGCGGTCAAATCGAACGTCAGCTTCATCGCCGCGGCCGGCCAGCCCGACGCTCCCGGCGACAACCGCGTGGCCATCGCCCTTTCGGGGCTGCAGAACGCCAAGATCCTCAATGACGGCCAGGCCAGCGTGGACGACTATTACAATTCCATCATCAGCGACGTGGGCGTCATCGCCGCAAGAAACCGCAATGGCCTGAACCAGGCCAAGGACATCACCACCCAGCTGGGCAAGATCCGCGAGCAGATTTCGGGGGTCTCGATCGACGAGGAGACCGCGAACCTCATGCAGTTCCAGCACCTGTTCGGGGCCTCGGCGAAGGTCATCCAGGTGGCAGACGAGATGCTCAAGACCGTCCTGGACCTGAAACGGTGATGTGAACCATGCGCGTGACTGAAGGAACCAACTACGAGGTCATCCGGGACAGCATGAGGCGCTCGAAAGGGCGCATGGAAGGGCTGCAGCGCCAGCAGGCGACCCTGAAGAAACTCAACGCGCCTTCGGACGATCCCATCGGAGCATCCAAGGTTCTAGAGCTGAGGACGGACAAGGTGAACAACGACCAGTTCCAGATGAATGCCAGGCTCGCCCAGAGCTTTCTCGACAACACCGACCACGCGCTCGAGGAGATGTCCGAGATCGCCATCCGTGCCAAGGAAATCGCGCTCTCACAGGCCAGCGGGGCAAGCTCGACGAACGACACCCGCTTGGGCGTGGCCGAAGAGGTGACCCAGCTCTTCAATCGGGCCGTCTCGGCGGCCAACCGTCGCATCGGCGACCGCTACCTGTTCGGGGGCTACAAGACCCAGCGCCCCCCCGTGGACTCGGATGGGCGCTACCAGGGCGACCAAGGCCAGATGATGGTCGAGATCGCCAAGGACGTCTTCCTGTCCATGAACCTGCCCGGCCTGGATGTCTTCAACACCCATCCCGAAAGCGCCCTCGACGGCAAGCGCCAGCAGGGCTACTCGGCCCAGCAGCGCCAGCCCGCCACGGAGCTGGATGAGACCCCCCGGGCCGAGAACGTGAACCTCTTTGACGAGCTCCAGAACCTGCGGATCGGCCTGTTGACCGGGGATCTGGACTCCATCCGCTCGACCTTGGAGCGGTTTGATGACCTCCAGGCCCGCCTGGTGGCCAACCGCGCCAAGGTCGGCGCCCGGATCCAGGGCCTGGAATCCTCCACGAATGCCCTGGAGCGTCATAATGTGACCAATGCGCAGCTGAATCAGGCCCTCGAAGACGCGGATATTGCGCAGGTGGTCAGCGACCTGGCCAAGGAAGAAACCGTTTTCCGTAGCGCACTTGCGAGTTCCCAGAAGCTGATTCAGCCCACCCTGCTCGAATTTCTGAAGTAATGAAAACAAAGAGTTGCGGGGTAGGGGGCGTTAGAATAAAGCAGTCCCCGGTAACGGAATACTCGCCCGACGTAGAGACGGAGATCTTATGTTAGTCTTGACCCGGAAGCTTGGGGAAAGCATCGCGATCGATGACCACATCAAGATTGTTGTGGTACAGATCAAAGGTAAGCAGGTTCGTCTAGGGATCCAGGCTCCCAAGGAGACCAAGATCCATCGCGAAGAGGTTTACGCCGCCATCCAGGACCAGAACAAGGAAGCGGTCAAAGCCCCGGTTGCCATGGCGCAAGTCTCAAAAGTTCTCAAAGGGTGAAATCCCTGGAGAAGTCTCATTAAACCGTAACTGATCGAGGCGAGAGTGATTGTTCAAACAGGACGTTTTGGCCAACTCACCGTCGGAAACGACGAAATCATCCGGATCCCGAATGGACTCTTGGGTTTCCCGGCTTACACGGACTTCTGTCTCGTGGACCCGGGTGATGACACCTTGATCCTCTGGCTCCAGTCGATGCAGGACGCGAACATCGCGTTTCCGCTCCTGGAACCCAAGATCTTCAAGCCGGACTACGCTGCCCGCCTTTCGGCCTCCGAGCTGCGCGAGCTGAAGCTCGAGAATATCAACCAGTCGGCCGTTTTCAGCGTCCTGACGATTCCGGACGACATCACCCAGATGACGGCCAATCTGAAGGCGCCGCTCGTGATCAACCTCAAGGAGCAGATCGCCCGCCAGGTCGTGCTCCAGGAAAACGAGTACGTGATCAAGCACCCGATGTTCCGGGAGCTTCGCCAGCACATCGTGACCCTGCAGAACCAGCGTCTGCAGCGGGGTAACGAGCCTGAGGAAGCCCCTCAGGGCAGCGCGGTGTCCATCCGCGACATCCCGCCTTCCCTGACGGTCAAGAGCCTGCAGTCCTGATCGTGCAGTCCTGATCGTGCAGTCTTGATCGTGCAGTCTTGACCCTGTCGTCTTGACCTCTGGACTGGACGGCGCGTCTCAGCGATTGCGGGCGCGTTTGGCCATGTCCAGGTACGCCAGCGCTTCGCGGTGCTGGGCGTCCAGGCTCAGGATGGCTTCCCATTCCAGCTCGGCGTCCAGGATGTTGCCTTGGCTGTAATGCAGCAGTCCCAGTTGCAGGCGGACGGGCAGGAAGGTCGGTTTTTCGGCCTTCAGCGCCTGCAGCTCCTGGAGAGCGCGGGTCACGAACCCCTTCTTGGCCAGCGCCTTGGCGCGGCGGATCCGGATGTCCAGATCGGTCGGGTCCAGCATGGCGGCTTTTCCGTACTCCTCGATCGCCTCCTCGTAACGCCGGTAGCGGAAGTACAGGTCCGCCAGTTCCAGGTGTTTGACGGCGAACTTGCGGTCGATGTCCAGGTCGTCCCCGACCCGCTTGTGGACCACCGACTGGTTGGCCTGCTCGAACACCTGCTTGGCGTCGTCGTACTTGCCGATGTCGTTGTAGAGCACCGAGAGGCAGACCGAAGCGTCCGTATGGCGCGGATTGATGGCAATGGCCTTCTTGAGCTCGGTGATGGTGTTCCCGAGCCTGCCCTGCATGTAATGCGAGACCCCGGCCCAATAGTGCGGCTCGGCCGAACCCTGTTCCGTGCGCAGCCAGGCTCCGATGAGCTCGTCGGCCTTGGCGAAATCGCGCCGTTTCAGGAAATCCTGGATGCGGTCAGTTGCCGGAGGCAGTTCCGCCATGGGGGCTGGCCTCCTCGTTGGGAATCTGGGCCAGCTTTTGCTGGGCTTCCTTGGCGGCATCCGTATCGGGATAGAGTGCCACCAGCTTGGAGAACCGGGCCCGGGCCGCTCCGAACACCTGGCGCTTGAAATAAAAATTGCCGATGTAGAGCTCTTTCTCGGCCAGCTGGCGCTTGGCCTGGTTCAGGTCGTTGCGCGCCTCGGTGGCCTCGGTGGCCTCCGGAAAACGCTTCAGGAAATCGGAGTAGGCCTCCATCGCCTTCTGCATGGAGGCCTGGTCGCGCGCCACATTGGGAGGCGCATCCAGGAAGTAGGCCTTGGCCATGCGGAAAGTGGCATAAGCCGCCTTGGCATGCTTGGGGTGCAGGTCTCGGAACGCCTCGTAGGCCAAAGCCGCTTCCCCGTAGGACTCCTGGAGAAAGTACACGTCTGCAATGCGGAGCTGCGCATCCACAGAGAACTTCGAGTAGGGGTATTTGTTCTTGATGAGCCTGAGCTTGTCGATGGCCAGCAGGTAGCGGTTCCCCGAGATGTCGTCCTCGGCCTCCTTGTAGAGGTAGGAGGGGTCATTCTCGTCGACGGTCGGGCCCGCACAGCCGCCCAGGAACGGTGAGGAGACGGCAAGAAGAAGCGTGCAGGCAATCAGGCGCAGCCACATAGTCCTGAAGTTCTCGCACAATGGGTCACAAAAGCAACAATCCCGACTCTTTGACCCAGCCCACGCTCCCGCCCGAGTAACGAATCTGGATCCAACCGGGAGCGTTTGCGTCCTGGCTCGACTCACCCGTGGCACGGACCCGCACGCCGGCCTCCAGCCGCCCCAGTTGCAGGAAGGACTCTCCCGGCCCACTGCGGATGCCTTGAGGCTCACTCAGGACCGCAGGTGCCTGGACGCCCCAGCCCCCCCGAAGCACGCAGAGGGTCAGAAGCATCAGCGCACTGAGGCCGAGTGCGGCCCGCTCGGGCTGGACGCCGCGGGAACCGGGGCTTCGGCGGATCCGATTGGCCAGCACAAGGCACAGCACACCCAGCCCCAGCATCCCGGGGCCCAGGGGCAGCTGCTCCGCGGCTCTTTCCCAGAGATTGGAAGCCGGATCGAGACCGTCGGAGCCCAGGGCCTGGACCAGGATGGCGCGCGTCAGCTCGAAATTGTGCTCGAGGTCGGGATCGCCGGGAGCCCGGAGGTGGGCCAAGGTGAAATAGGCGTGAGCGGCGCCTGGCTGCTCCAGCTTGGCCAAGGCCAAGCCCGCCTGATAGGCGCGGTAAGGGTTGGTGCGTAAATCGGGGGCGTTGCGGAGCTTTTGCCAGGCATCCGCGTAGCGCCCGGCCTCGTACGCTGCCTGGGCGCTTTGCACTTCGGGGGCCGCCGAGTTGTCACACCAGGCCGTTACGGAGCACAATAAGAGGCAGGTCGCCCAAAGGCCTGCGGCCAAACGCATTCCCTGAAGCTAGGTCTGCTCTCAGGTCCTTGCAACAAAAACCAAGCCGATGATATCACTTATTTTTTGAGGTTTCCTCAGGGAGTCCTATGAAGCAGCTTCTGGAAGAAGCCAAGCGGTTGATCCGGATCAACTCAGTCAGCGTGAACGGCGACGAAGAGCTGGCCAATACCGTTCAAAAGCTCATGGAAGACCGGGGCATGAAGGTGAACCTTCAGCTCGTGACCCATTCGCTGGAGAATGTGTCCAAGCGGCAATTCAACGCCATCGGCATTCTGGGTGACCCGCTCGTCGACAAGAAGACACGCAAGGGGCTGCTGCTGTTGAGCCATCTGGACACGGTGGACCCCGGCATCCTGGAGAACTGGACCGAAATCGGCCTGGACCCGTTCGCTCCGGCCGTCCGCGACGGTAAGATCTACGGCCTGGGTTCCGCCGAAGGCAAAGTCGACTTCCTGTGCAAGCTTCACGCGATCGACCAGTTCCGCGAACGCAAGCTCAAGATGCCCATCTACCTGGCCGGTACCTGCGGGGCCGAGCAGGGAATGTTCGGCACCAAGTACCTGCTCAAGAGCATGGCCTTGAACCCCAAGTATGTGGCGGTCGGCGAGGCCAGCGACCTCAAGCCCATCCGCTCGCAGAAGTGCATGGCGGTGTTCCGCGTCTCGATCGACTACCAGCTCGTGGAACGCGACGCGCGCGGCTTCAACCGGCGCATCGACCTGCTTTCTTTCGGCAGGGCGGCCCACGGCGCCACTCCGGACCACGGCACCAACGCCATCCTCCAGTCGCTGGACTTCCTCCAGCATGCGGCCGATTGCGGCTTTGAGCTCAGGTTCACGCGGCTGGACGGCGGCAAGACCAAGGAAAAGGTGCCCGACCAGGCCCGCACCGAGTTCTACCTGACCTCGCACCAGTTCGAGGACTTCAAGCGCTTCTTCCGCGAGACCGCGCGCTCCCAGGGCAAGGAAAAGTCCTTCCGCGCGGAGCTGGGGGGCTTGGGCGACATGGGCGTGCGCTTCCTTCCGGATGCGCTTTATCCCTGCCTGATGGAGGTGGTGCGGTTCTTCCGGGTGTTCGGCCAGGAGTTCCAGAGCCAGAAGGACCCGTCCTTCGAGCCGCCTTATTCGACGGTCAGCCTGGGCCAGCTCAAGCAGCGCCAAAGCGGGGTGGACCTGCACTTCGACGTGCGTCTCCTGCCGGGCCAGTCGCCCGAAGAGGCCGAGTGGAAGATCTTCAAGGGTGTGCAGGCGCTGGCAACGCGCTACCCCAGCATGAACGTCACGGTCCAGAGGGAGCGCACCAATCCCGCCTTCGAGATCGGCGAGGACAAGGACTGGGTGCGGATGTTCCGTGAAGCGCTCTCGGCCGTGGGTCTTCCCACCGAGCTGACCTCGAAGTCGAGTTCCACCGAAGCGGCCTTGTTCCAGCAGGCGGGCTACGACGCGCTCGTGTTCGGGCCTGGCGCGCCGAACGGCAATTCCCACGGTCCCAACGAGTACAACCTGCTCGACCAGATGGAGAAGGCCACGCAGTTCTACGTCAAGCTGATCGAGAAGGTCTGCCTATGATCGTGCTTCGGGATATCGAGGAGCGGGACATCGATTCCTTCGAGCGCTTTTCGCACATCCCCGGGATGCTCAATCTTTCGGGTGATCGCGACGCGCTCCGGGACAAGGTGCTGAAGTCCAAATCCTCGTTCGCCCGCGAGCTGTCCAACCCCATGGATTCGAAGTTCGTCTTCGTGGCCGAGGATACCGGCACCGGCCGGGTGGTCGGAACCTCGATGATCGCCGCCCAGCACGGGACTCCCGAGGCGCCCCACTTCTACTTCGAGGTGGGCAGCGAGCAGAAATTTTCCGAGACCATCAACACGGGCTTCATCCACGGCACGCTGAAGCTCAAGTACGATGCCAACGGGCCCTCCGAGCTCGGGGGCCTGGTCATGGACCCGGACTACCGGAATTCCGAGGCCCGCGTGGGTCGCCAGATTTCGTTCGTCCGTTTCCTGTTCCTGGGCCTGAACCGCAAGCGGTTCAAGAACCGGATCCTGGCCGAGCTTTTGCCTCCCCTGAACAAGAAGGGCCAGAGTCCTCTCTGGGAGGCCATCGGCCGGCGTTTCACCAGCATGGATTACTGGGAGGCCGACCAACTTTGCGCCAAGAGCAAGGAATTCATCTTCTCCCTTTTTCCTTCGGGAAAGATCTACACGACCTTTCTTCCTGCCGAAGCTCGGAACGCGATCGGCAAGGTGGGCAAGGACACCGAGCCCGTGGTGCACATGCTCAAGAAGATCGGCTTCCAGTATCGCGGGCACGTGGATCCCTTCGACGGGGGGCCCCACCTTTGGGCCACGGTCGAAGACCTGCTGCCCATCAAGAAGCTGGCCCGTTACCCGCTTGGCGAGTCCCTGGTTGCCGACGGCGCTTCCACGGAGACGGGGTTGCTTTGCCGCGCTGAGCAGACCGAAGGTTTCCGCGCGGTCTCTGCAGCGGTCCGCATCGAGAACGGGCAGCTGAGGATCGTCGGTGAGTCGCAGTTCGCCGAGGTGACGCGCACGCTGTCGGTAGCGCCGGGCGAGACCCTGGCCTTCATGCCGTTTTACTGAAGGCGAGCCTTCCGCCGGCGGGCCTTCAAAAATACGCTGATTCAGCCTGGAAAAACAAAAAAGCCAGTCGGAGACCGACTGGCTTTTTCAATGGGATTTCTTTTTTTCCTGCCGGCAGCGATTCAACGCGCCAGAAGGAGGCACAACCCGTTACTGAATTGCGCGGGCGACGTTCGAAGCCTGCGGGCCTTTCGGACCGTCAATCAATTCGAATTCGACCTTCTGACCTTCGGCGAGAGTCTTGAAGCCTTCGCCCTGGATCGCCGAGTAATGCACGAACACATCGCGGTCCACGCCGTCAGCCTGGATGAAACCGAAGCCTTTGCTGTCGTTGAACCACTTCACCATACCGGTAGCCATTCACTTACCCCCTTAAAAAATAATACGACTGAGCCAATGGAGTAAGCCCGGAATATGGGATCGTCAAACAAAAAAACAAACTGGGCGCAGCGAAATCATTTTCGCCACGCCCAGTTTGTTTTTTGGAATCGGGAACTATTTTTTTTCTGGAAAAATTTTTCCATCCGCCCCGAAGCGAGCGGCATTGACCTGAAAACCTGAGTGGATCAGGGGAAGATCAGAACATTCCTCCGACACCGTTGCTGCGAGCGCCCGTGCGGAAGCCGCCGATTCCGGTGCCGAAATTCTGGTTCATGCCCTGGCCCATGTTCATGCCGGGGTTCATGCCCTGGCCCATGTTCATGCCGGGGCTCATGCCCTGGCCCATGTTCATGCCGGGGTTCATGCCCTGGCCCATGTTCATGCCGGGCGGCGTAGCGCCCATCGGCATTTGCGGAACCGAGTCGACGAGCATCGCGGTGTTGCGGATCTGCACCACACGCTGCAGTTCCTGCGAGGAGTTCTGGCAGCGCTCCATCTGGCGGGCCAGCTGCTCCTGCGAAGTGATGGCCTGGTTGCGCTCCACGAAAGTCAGTCCAATGATGCGGTCCTGGTGCAGGTTGTAGCAGGACGCGAGCACGTCCTTGTAGAGGGAGCTGACCTCAGCCTCCACGCTCTTCTGAAGCACCATGTTCGAGGCCCAGCCGCCGCTCTTGGCCTGCTCTTCCATCGAGACCAAGGCCAGCTTGCGGTCCAGGGTCTCGAGCTTCGAACGCATCGAGGCGCTCACGCCGAGCCGCTTGGTCTGGTCCATCAGCGACTGCATCTGCGAGACGACCTGGGACGAGTTCTTTTCGTTTCCGGCCCGGGTCAGCGATTGGGCCATTCCCAGAAGCACATTGGCCGCGCGGTCCTGCTCCGCCTCGGACTTGTGGCTGGCGGCCCAGGCTGCCACGCGCTCCCGCAGGGCGTCGATCTCGGCGGGCTGGGCCGTAGTGGCCCCGCGTTCCACGAGCTTGAACTCTTGTGCGTCGAGCTCGCGGGCAATCTTCTCCACGTCCGAAACAGCGTTCTCCAGGCGGAGCTCTTCCAGGGCTTCTCGGGCGGTCTTGATCTCGCTCAGGCTGCCACGGCAGTGCTGCACGCTGTGGTTCAGGGCGCTGATCTTGGCATCACGCTCAGCCTGCAGGCGGTTCTTTTCCTTCTCTTTCGTCCACTCCGTGTTCTCGAAGCGGACCGAAGTGGAAGAAGTGTGGAGCGAGCCCGGAGAGCCGACCTCGGCATTCGGGTCCTGGTGCACCAGCCAGATCTGGCCTTCTTTGTGTTCCTTCGTGAGCGAGAACCTGCTTTGGCCGTTGAAGGCCGAGTTCAAGCCCAGGCAGTCCTGGTTGGTGGCGGTGCAGGGGTTGTTCTCGAGGATCTCGCGGGTATTGCTGTTGATCGTGATGCGGAAGCCCACCTTGCCGTCGGTCGCGCCCTGGGAAGTGTTCCGGATCTGGAACCGTACGGTGTTGTCTCCGCTTCCCTTGTCGTTGTCGCTCTTGTTCACGGCGGCCTTCGGGATCAGGCCGAAGAGCTGGATCGTATTGCCCACCTGCGAAACCTGGAGGCCACGGATCAGCAGCTTGGCGTCCTCAAAACTCAGGTCAATGTCTCCAGGCGCCAGGTGCCCATCGGACTGGGCTTCGAATGCCTTTTCCGCCAAGGACACGGGGCCCATCAGGGGTTTGACCGGTGCCTGGTCTGCCAGGGCGGTGAGCGGCACGCTCTGGAAGGCGATCATCAGAGCGAAAAAAATGGGGTGACGGCGAATCATAAAGGACTCCTCTTGGGCCCTTTTGGACCCCTCTCGACATCTCTCAAGGGGAGATAAAGCAACCGGCGGGCCAAGCGTGGCAACCCGCGGGTTCTTGCCTTTTTGCCCAATTTTCAGGCGTTTAGAGGTGTGTCCGAATGGCCGCAGTTTGAATTCAAACCGTGTGGAATTGAGCGACTGACCGATCCTTGGACACTTCCAAAACCAGGCTTGCCTGGCATTTATCCCGCTGTTAGGTTGCCCAAAAAACCCGAGGAAAATCACCATGGTCTTCCAGAAACTGGCTTCCGATCAGTTCGAGCAACTTGTGTTCTGCCACGACGAAAGTGTGGGCCTGAAGGCCATCATTTCGGTGCACACCACGGTGCTTGGGCCCGCGGTGGGTGGCTGCCGGATGTGGAACTACAAGGACGAGCAGGAAGCCCTGACCGACGTGTTGCGGTTGTCCAAGGGCATGACCTACAAGGCGGCCATCTCGGGCCTGAATTGGGGCGGCGGAAAGGCCGTCATCCTGGGCGATTCCAAGACCCAGAAGAACCCCGCCATGCTGGCGCGCTTCGGTGAATACGTCGAGCGTCTGGGTGGCACCTACGTCACCGCCAAGGACGTCGGCATCGGCTCGGATGATCTCAAGGCCGTCAAGACCAGGACTCGCCACGTGCTGGGCATCGACGGCGTGGCCGGTTCGAGCGGCGATCCGTCGCCCGCCACGGGCTGGGGCACCTACCACGGCATGAAGGCCTGTGCGAAAGCGGCTTTCGGCACCGACTCGCTCAAGGGTCTGACCATTGCCGTCCAGGGCCTGGGCTCGGTGGCTTATTACCTGATCGAGCATCTGGTTGCCGAGGGCGCCAAGGTCATCGGCTGTGACGTGGATCAGGCCGTGATCGACCGCGCGGTCAAGAAATACGGCATCGAGACGGTCCGCCCTGATGCCATCTATGATGTGGCCTGCGACATCTTCTCGCCCAATGCCCTGGGCGCCGTCATCAACCCCGAGACACTTCCCCGGCTCAAGACCAAGGTCGTGGCCGGCGCGGCCAACAACCAGCTGCTTTCGGCGGCCGAAGGTCACGAGCTCATGAAGCGGGGTATCCTGTACGCTCCGGACTACGCAATCAATGCCGGCGGCCTGATCAACATCTATTATGAAGGCGGCCAGGCCGGCCAGAATGGCTACAGCAAGGAGGCCGCGTTCGCGCACTGCGAGCGCATCGGACAGACGGTCGCCCAGATCCTGGAGCGCGCCGCCGCCGAGAAGAAGCCCACCTTCCTCATGGCCGATCAGATCGTGGAAGAGCGCCTGGCCAAGGCCCGCGCCGCCAAGAAGTGATGGCAGGGGGTTCGTCTCCCGCGTTCCGTCCAGGCGACCCGCTGGGAATCCGGCGGGTTCTGGGTCGCGCCGGGCTTTTGCCCCAGCAGGCCGATGCGGTGGACCCATCGCTTCCGATCGCCGAGGATGAGCTTCTGGTGGAAGTGGAGAGCCTGAACATCGACTCAGCCTCCTTCAAGCAGATCTCGGACTCCTGCTCAGGCGATGTGAAGAAGATCGAGGAGGCCATCCTCGGGCTCGTGGCCCGCCGGGGCAAGCAGCACAATCCGGTGACGGGTTCTGGCGGAATGTTCATCGGGCGCGTGGCCCAGGTGGGCCCGAAGTTCCCGGTCCAGCAGAAGCCCGTGAAGGTCGGCGACCGGATCGCTTCGCTCGTCTCGCTTTCCTTGACCCCTCTTTCCATCCGGAAGATCGTGAAGATCCACCCGGAGATCGACCGGGTGGATATCGAAGGCCACGCGATCCTTTTTGCCTCAGGCATCTTTGCCAAGCTTCCCACCGACCTTCCGGACACCGTCGCCCTGGCGGTGCTGGATGTGGCGGGAGCACCCGCCCAGACCCGCAAGCTCGTCCACCCGGGCCAGACGGTGGTCGTGGTGGGCGGGGGCGGCAAGTCAGGGGTGCTCTGCCTTTATGAGGCCAAGAGGAAGCCCGGCGTGCGGACCGTGGCCGTGGATTACTCCCAGGAGGGAATCCAGAGGCTCCAAAGTCTTCCGTTTGTGGACCACGTCATCCAGGCCGATGCCCGGAACGCGGTCGAGGTGATGGAGAAGGTCCGCGCAGCCACCGGAGGCCACCTGGCCGAGGTGGTCATCAACGTGGCCAATATTCCCGAAACCGAGATGTCGTGCGTCCTTTCTTGCCGGAGCGGCGGGATCGTCTATTTTTTCAGCATGGCCACCAGTTTCACCCGGGCTGCCTTGGGTGCCGAAGGCGTGGGGGCTGACGTAGACCTCAGAATCGGGAATGGCTATACTGAGGGCCACGCGGAATTGGCACTGGGTCTACTTCGGGAAAGTCCCGAGCTTCGGAAGCTGTTTACCGAAACCTACTGCTGAGCGCCCCGCCCAGGAGACCGTCCTGCCATGGCCCATCTTTCGCTCGACCCCAAGAAAATCGAGACCTGCCGGAAGCTTGCGTCCTCGATCGCACGTCCCATCGAGGGCCTCATCCAAGCCCACACGACCATCGCCATCGAGCGAGCCACGCTCAGGCTTCTGGGCGTCAATGGCGCCGTGACCAGGAACGGCCAGTATTACCCCGAGGTCAATGCCATCATCGACACGCTCCACAAGGCGGGTGTCCTGGGTCAAGGCGTGCTGCACTGGTTTGCCAACGGGATGATCCAGAAGAAGATGTCCGCGGCCGAGCTAGGGTCCGCCGTCGCGCGCGGCAAGGTGGATCTCCTGAAGCTCCCGCGCGCTCCTGAGGCCACCGTGCGCGCCAAGGCCCGCGAGCTTTGCGAGCAGGCCCGCGACCTGCTGGTGGAGCGGCGTGAACAGCGGGACGGGATCCGGCGCGAAACCAGGGACACCTTCGATCCCGAGGGCAAGAACGGCCCCTTGCTTTATGTGATCGTCGCCACGGGGAACATCTTTGATGACGTGATCCAGGCGCGAGCGGCGGCCCAGGCCGGTGCGGACGCCATCGCGGTGATCCGTTCCACCGCCCAGTCGCTGCTGGATTTCGTGCCCCACGGCGCCACCACCGAAGGCTTCGGCGGCACCTACGCCACGCAGGAAAACTTCCGCATCATGCGCGAGGCCCTGGACGAGGAGAGCCGAAAGCTCGGGCGCTACATCCGGCTGACGAACTACTGCTCGGGTCTTTGCATGCCGGAGATCGCGGCCCTGGGCGCTCTGGAGCGCCTGGACTTCCTCCTCAACGACGCGATGTACGGCATCCTGTTCCGCGACATCAACATGAAGCGCACGCTGATTGACCAGCATTTTTCGCGTCTGATCATCGCGCTCAGCCGCATCGTGATCCACACGGGCGAGGACAACTACCTGACCACCGCCGATGCGGTCGAAAACGGCCACCAGGTGCTGGCGTCCCAGTTCATCAACGAGCGCTTCGCTTCGCACGCCCACATGACCGAGAACCTCATGGGCCTGGGCCATGCGCAGGAGATGAACCCCGAGCATCCGAACGTGTTCCTCCTCGAGATTGCGCGTGCCCAGATGACCCGCGACATCTTCCCGAAGGCCCCCATCAAGTTCATGCCGCCCACGCGCCACAAGTGCGGGGACATCTTCTACAGCCACCTCATGGACGCCATGTTCAACTTCGTGGGTGTGCTGACCGGTCAGACCATCCAGCTCCTGGGCATGGCCACCGAGGCCATGCACACTCCGCTGCTGCAGGACCGCTGGATGTCGATCAAGAACGCCAAGTACATCTTCGGCGGGGCCAAGGACCTGGGTGCGGACATCTCCTTCCGCCCGAACGGCATCATCGAGAAGTGGGCCGAGAAGGTGCTCGATGAGACCGTGGCCCACCTCGAGATGATCCATGGCAAGGGCCTCATGAAGGCCATCGAGGAGCGGGCTTTTGCGGAAGTCAGCCGGACGGAAACCGGAGGCAAGGGCCACGATGGCGTGATCGTCAGGGCCCAAGGTTACCTCAACCCCTTCTTTGAGCTCCTTTGATCCACAGGCGCGAGGAAAAAGCATCATGAGCGGCGAAACCGGACCCCGGAAGGTCAACCTCAAGAAGCTCCGGCCTTATGGCGACATCATGGACGATGGGACTGTCCAGCTGTGCTTCACCCTGCCCGTGGAGCCGTCGCCCGAGGCCCGCGAGGCGGCAGTGCAGTTCTGCCAGAAGATGGGCTTCGATCCCGTGAAGGTCGCCACCATGGAGAAGGCGGCCGAGGGCTTTTCGACCTTCGTCATCTACGGAAACACGAAATTCTCGGTCGACTTCACGGCCATCAAGGTCCTGAAGGTGGATGCGCAGAAGCGGGCACGCGAGGAGATCGACGAGATCATCCGCACGCGCATCGGGCGCAAGCTCGTGGTCCTGGGCGCGTGCACGGGTTTTGATGCCCATACGGTCGGCATCGATGCCATCATGAACATGAAGGGCTTTGCGGGCGACTACGGCCTGGAACGCTACCAGTGGCTGGACGCGCGCAATCTGGGTGCCCAGGTGCTGAACGAGGACCTGCTCAAGAGGGCGGTGGAGGCCAAGGCCGACGCCATCCTGGTGTCCAAGGTGGTGACCCAGCACAACATCCACCAGCGCGACCTCAAGGACCTGATGGCTCGTGCCAAGAAGCAGGGGCTGCTGGAAAAGATGATCTTCGTGGCGGGGGGACCCCGTGTGACCCATCCCCTGGCCCTGGAGTGCGGCTTTGATGCGGGCTTCGGCGTCGGCACCAAGCCATCGGATGTGGCCAGCTACATCGTCGAGGAATTCCTGCGGCGCCAGGGCGTGAGCCTGGATGAAGCAAAACCGAAGGCTCCGGCCCGGAAGAAAGGCAAGAAGTCATGAGTCCCCAGAAAAAGAGCGAGGCAGGAACCCAGGCCCTGGTGGGCCGGGACGAGGAGCTGCTCAAGCTGCGTGCCTGCATCCGTGCCGGCCGGAACGTGCTGCTCGAGGGCGCGGTCGGGGTGGGCAAGACCCATCTGGCTCTTTCGGCGACCCGCGAGCTCAAGCGGCCCGTTTTCCGCGTGGATGGCGACAGCCGTTACAGCGAGCAGAAGCTTTCGGGCTGGTTTGATCCGCCGAGCGTGATCAAGAAGGGGTTCAGCGAGGAGACCTTCGTGGCAGGCCCCCTGGTCCAGGCCATGCGCGAGGGTGGGGTGCTCTTCATCAACGAGCTGAACCGCCTGCCCGAAGGGGTCCAGAACATCCTGCTTCCGGCCATCGACGAGGGTGTGGTGGTCGTGCCGAGGCTCGGTGAGGTGCGCGCTCGGCCCGGATTCCTGGTCATCGCCACCCAGAATCCAAAGGAGTTCGTGGCCACCTCGCACCTGAGTGAGGCGATCCTGGATCGCTTCGAGCTGGTGGTCATCGATTACCAGTCGCAGGCCGAGGAGCAGGAGATCGTGCTGGCCCGTCTGGAGGGCACGTCCGCGGGCAAGAATGCGGGTCGTCTGGCCCGGGTCGCGGTGGGCCTGGCGCGTGCCACCCGGGCGCATCCGCGCATCCGGCGGGGAGCCAGCGTGCGCGCGGCCATCAGCCTGGCCGAGCTGGCTGCGGTCTTCCTGGCGGATGGCGCCGAATTCGGGCAGGCGTTTCTCCAGGCTGCCCTCATGGCCCTGCCGACCCGGATCGAGATCGAGCGCGATGTGGAGTCGGACGCCTCGCACCAGCAGGAGGTGGCGGCCCTCCTCCGGGAGCTGGTCCAGGAGACCCTGGACCGGGATGCCGGGGCGGGAGGCCCCGATTCCCGAAAAAAGACCTGACCCGGAAGCCGGGCCAGGAGCCAGCGCCCAAGGCCTCGGACCCCGGGTTGGATCGCCAGAAGAACTATCGGAGCATCTTCGATTCGGCAGGCCCTCTGGGGCAAAAGTCGGTGGTCTTCATGCCTCCGGAGGCGTTTGGAAGCTCGGCCCAGATGAGCGACGACGAGTTCGCTCCTGAGCTGGAGAGCGCCAGCGCCTGGGACGTGGCCACGCGCTACCACGAGTTCAAGGGAAAGCCCGGCCTCAGGAGCCGCGCCCACCAGCTTCGCCGCATTTCCGCCCAGGCCATCATCGACCGTGCCCAGGCCATCCTGGGGTCGGTGGTGCACCCCATGCAATCGCATGTCGAACCCTGGTCGCAGCTTCCCGCGGACGCCGAACAGACGGATATCGACCTGGACGAGACGATCGAGAATTCCACCCTGGGAGTCGCAGCCGGTGGCGGCGAAGTCCCGCTGACGCCAGACGACATCTGGATGACCTACAGCACAGCCCGCCGGCAGCCTATCATCCTGAGCGTGGATACGAGCCTATCCATGACGGGCGAGAAGCTGGCCCTCACGGCGGTGGCCCTGGCCGTGGTGCTTCTGCAGTTTCCGGAGGATCCCATCGGGATCGTGGCTTTTGAGAACGAGGCCAAGGTCATCAAGCGGCCCCAGGAGCGGCTTTCGCTCCAGAAGCTGGTCGAGCGTTTCCTGGACGTTCCTGCTCAGGGCTACACCCACCTGGAGGAGGGCCTGAGGGCTTCCCTGAAGCTTTCCCGGGACGCGGCCACCGAGGCCCGGAGCCGGACGCCTTCCACCGTCCTTTTGACCGATGGAAAGTACACGGCAGGCAGGGATCCGGCCTATCTGGCCCCCCGGTTCCACCACCTGGTCGTCCTCAAGATGGGCTATGAGCGGGCCAGCCTGGACCTGTGCCGCGAATTGGCCCGCAAGGGCCGGGGGCGCCTGCAGGAGGTGGGTAACCTGGAGACCCTTCCCATGACCATGTACGGGGTCGTGAAGGACTTGCTCCGGGGGCGTTCTCTCGGCTAAGGTCCCGCCCCATGAAAGACGATTACAAGCTCAAAGGTCCGACCGCGAAACTTGAAGTTGAAGTTGAAAAAGAAGTCGCTGATCGAATCCAGGCCATGGAAAAGCATTCCCGGATTCCCCGCGCCGAGCTGGTGAACACCGCCCTGAAGCGGTTCATCTCGCATCACAAGGACTACCTGCCCGCTGATCAGCGCGGCTGAAAATGAAGAAGGGCTGATCTCCAGGGGAGACCAGCCCTTCGTTCGTTCTGGACTGAAACTTACTGCTGCGGCTCGGCCACGACCAGGGTAATGGCCACCACATTGTCGCGCAGAACGGCCCATTCGCCGCCACTCAGGGCGTTGGCGATCTGGAGGCTCAGGGTCTTGCCGTCGGCCTTGATTTCCACCTTGGCGTCGAACTTGCTCACCAGCTGACCCAGCTCATCGGCCCGGGCCTGGATGCCGCTCAGGTTCAGGGTGACAGCCAGGTAGCCCACGACCGGTGCGGTCAGGGCATGGATGGTCGGGAACTCCGCAACGCGCCCCTGGCGCAGCTGGGCGAGGGTGGCTTCCGACAGGTCGGTGTGCCGTTCGATGGTCTTTTTCTGCGGATCAGCCGGGGGGGGCGATTCCTGGGTCAGATTGACCGGGAACAGGACCGTGGCCGGCTTGGCCGGGCTCGGCTGGCTTGCGCCCGGAGCCGCAGTGATGGTCGGGGTGGGGCGCGGCGAGGCCACGCTGGGCTTGTTGCTGGCGAAACGGGAGGTCTTGCTCATCGGGCCGCAGGCCCAGCCCATCGCCACAGCCAGGACGAACACGAATGCGGGAACCATGGAAATAGTTTTCATGGCCGCGGCCTACCGAAATTCCGGGCGGAAGTCTCGTTTTTTTTGAACGGAATCAACAAACCCTATCGAAAATGTCGGGCAGGATGCCCGGTGTCCAGAAAATGGACAGCTCAGGGCGTGGCCTGGTCCATCAGCTCGGCCAGGTCCATGACCTTGACCTTGGCCTGCATGTCCTTGGTCTTCACGCCGTCGGTCATCATGGTCATGCAGAAGGGGCAGGACGAGGCGATGACCCCGGCCCGGGTCTCCAGG
>CANFHS010000008.1 GCA_947446835.1 Bacteriovoracaceae bacterium | reverse complement strand
GATCCGGTGCCGCAGCTCCTCGTCGGGCCGGTAAAGGTTCTGCGTGGTCAGGGTGTGCTGCTGAGGCTCGGCGGCAGGCCGGGATCGGGGAGCCACCACCGACGACGGCAGGCTCTGGGGAGTTGCCGGTGCCTGGAGCGGCGCGGGCAGGCGTTCCCGGGCCAGGGACGGTGCCTGGACCTGTGCCGGGACAGGGACCTCGCGGATGCGGGGTGGGCTCGCCTTGGGCGGTGCAAAGATCCGGGTCGGTCGGGACGCGCTGGTCCGTTTCAGGGCAACGCCAGGCTTCCGGGGGGCCGCCCGCTTCTTGGGCTTGCGGCTCAGACCTCGCAGAAGCAGTTTGCCGAGCTTCATGAACGGGCGCCGGCTCCTGTCCGGCGACTGCTCTTCTTTTTCTTCCGCTTCCCGGCTCCGGGCTTCCGGGTTCCGGCGGCGGCGGCAGGCTTGGGCTTGCGGCGGCGCGAGGCGGCCCGGTAATCCTTCACGAACGCCTTGAGGCGGGCGAGGTCAAGGGGGGCTCCGGCGCGGCCGCCTTTGCGGATGGCCGAACCCACGATGATTCCGTTGGCCCATTCCAGGAGTCCGGGCAGGGTTTCGCGCGTGGCGCCGCTGCCGATCCAGAGCGGGATTCCATGGTGGCGCGCGGCCTGGCCTGCGCGGCGCAGGGCTTCGGCATCCACGGGGCGGCCCGTGGTGGCGCCGGTCACGATCACGCCGTCAGCCAGGGCGCGCAGCCCCAGCTCCTCGACCGCCAGCTCGATATCGCGCGACGAGAGGCTCTGGGCATGCTTGACGTGGGCGTCGGCCAGGATCGAAACCTGGGCCTCCAGCCGGTCGCGCTCGCGCGCCAGACGGGCCGCTTCGCCCTCGATCAGCCCCTGGTCGGTGGCAGCCACTCCCGAAAGCACGTTGACCCGGATGAAGTCGCAGCCGGTGACGGCTGCGATGGCCAGGGCACTCGGTCCATCGTTCCGCAGCACGTTGATCCCGATGGGGACACGGACCGCTTCGCGGACGGCGGCAGCGATCACGGCCAGACTGGCAACCGTCTCAGGCCCGACCGGGCCCTTCAGAAAGGGTGAATCCCCGAAATTTTCCAGGATCAGGCCTTCGAAGCCGGCCTGTGCCAGGGCTTTGGCCTCGGCCACGGCCTGGAGCCCGGCCCGGGCCAGGGCTTCGGAAGGCGACAAGCCCCGCGCGCCCGGGGCTCCGGCCAGGGCCGGCAGATGAAGGACTCCGATCAGCCCGGGAATCCCGGCGTCGCGGCGGCTGCTCATTTCTTGCCGGTCACCTTGCCCCAAAGCTTGGAGAGCTTGGAACGGCCATCGGTGGCCAGAAGCTCCTGGGCTTCGTCGGACGAAATTTTGCCTTCGGCGGAGGCCTGGGCCACGATCCGCCGGGCTTCTTCTTCCGACATTTCGCCGGACGAATCGGCCTGAGGCGCGATGCCAGGCATCTGGAACGAGCCCATCAGGTTCTTGAGCTCGGGAGGCAGGGTGCGTTCGAATTCTTCGGCGTCGCGGCGCACGTCCTTGCCAGCCATCGCCCGCTGCATCAGCGACTGAAGGCGCTGCATCTGGCCGCGGGGGAGGCGCTGCATGGCCTGCGAGAACTTGCCCATCCATTCCTGGTCGAGCTGGCTTGGGTCAAACGGCAAGCCGCCGGGGCCCTGGGCCTGCGCGGCGTCCGGGTTGGAGCCAGTGGCCTGCGTCCACGGCATGGCCTTGGGTGCGCCCAGCTTCGGGGCAGCATCCACGCCGCAGCAGCGCTTGTACTTCTTGTCGCTCCCGCACGGGCATGGCTCGTTGCGGCCGATCTCGATCTTCTTGCTCTCGACTTGCTTTTCGCCTTCCATCACTGCAGACCTCGCGCTCCGGAAGTTAGCAGAGAAAACTTGATTCCGCGAGGGTTGAGTCCTAGCGTGGGGCCGTGCTTTCGCAGGGGAAAGAAAGAAAGTTTCTGGTGCCCGCGTTGCTGTTCCTGGCAGCCGTTGCGCTTTTTTCCTTCAACCTGCAGTACCCTGCGACCCGGAACTTTGATGAGTTCCATTATGTTCCCGCGGCCCAGAAGCTTTGGGCCCTGCAGGAAAATCCGAACTGGGAACACCCGCCGCTGGGCAAGCTGATTCTCGGGGTCGGTCTTGCCTTGGCGGGCGACAACCCCGTGGGCTGGCGCTGCATGAGCGTGCTTTTCGGGGGAATCACCTTGCTGGGCATGTATTTCTGGGGCTTGGCGGTGTTCGGGAACCGGCGCAGCGCCCTGACCGTGGCACTTCTGACCTTGGTCAACCAGCTGCTCTACGTGCAGGCCCGGATCGGGATGCTGGACACTTTCATGTTCGCGTTCCTGAGCTTTGCGCTGGCGGCTGTTTCGGGGGCCTGGCGGCCTCACCTGCCCGCCCGCACGGTCCACAAGCTCCTGACGGCAGCCGGTATCCTTTTTGGCCTGGCCGCCGCGTGCAAGTGGTCGGCGCTGATCCCCTGGGGTCTGGCGCTGGCGGGCGTCAGCTTGGCCAAAGCGGTCCGGCTACCGTGGCTGCCCGAAGGCTCCTGGCAGGGCTTGTCCTGGAAACAGCTGGGGGTGAGTCTCGGGCTGCTTCCAGTGGTGTTCTACTACCTGCCCTTCACCATTTTTCTTTTCTTCGAGGGACAGCCCAGACCGGGTCTCCTCGATATCCTGTTCCGGATGCAATGGGCGATCTGGGACGGTCAGCTGCGGGTCGTGTCGGATCACCCGTACATGAGCCACTGGTACGACTGGGCCACCCTGAAGCGCCCCATCTGGTACGCGTTTGATCACGAGGGCGCGTCGCAGGAATGGGTCCGGGGTGTGGTGCTGCTGGGGAATCCCGTGCTCATGTGGGGCGGCTTGGCCGCGATCGCCCTGGGTCTGTGGTCTTGGCTGAAGGAGCGTTCCCGCGAGGCGTTCCTGATCGTGGCCGCCTACCTGTGCCTTTACCTGGGCTGGGTGCTGATCCCGAGGAAGATTTCGTTCTACTACTATTACTACCCGGCCGGAATGACCCTGAGCTTGGCTTGGACCTGGATTCTGGATGAGGCCGACAAGGAGCGCCCTGCCTGGAGCCCGTGGCTGCGCTGGGCTTTTTTCGTGGGCTGCCTGGGTTTCTTTCTCTATTTCTTGCCGATCCTGGGGGCTTTCAAGATTCCCGCGGAATCTTTCCGGCGGTGGATGTGGCTGGACAGCTGGATTTGAAAGACTAGGTGGGAGGAACCGAAGCTCCGCCTTCGGCCTTGCCCTTGAGCAGCGGAGCGTAGATCCGGAAGCTGTAGGCGGTCCGAAGGCCCAGGCGACGCTGGATTTCTTCCTGGTCCAGGCCGGCGCGATGCCACTCCAGCACCGCCGAGTGCCGGAAGATCCGCGGCGTGGGGTCTTCCAGTCCGAGTCGAAGCCCGAAGCTCTTGACCAGCAGCTCGACCCCCCGGGACGAGATGGCCCCGCCCAGGCTGCCGTAGCGGTTGTGCCCGGCGAACAGGGGCCCTGAGGCCTTGAGCTCCCGCAGGGCCGATTGAAGGGCGCTGCTGATGGGGACAGTTCTTGAGAACTTTCCATCGAAGCGCAGCTGGGGGCTTCCCGCCTGTTCCGAGAGGCAGTCGTTGCGCAGGAGGCCCACTTCGCTGACCCGGCACCCGGTTTCGGCCAGAACCCAGAGAAGGGCCCGGTTTCGGGCTTCCAGCGGGGTTTCGGCCGGAAGGGCCACGACTTTTTCCAGAAGGCTTGAGGTCTGGAAGGTCCGGGGGATCCTTTCGAGCTTGGCGGGGGCCGGAAGCTGTTCCGAAACATCGATCCCGATCTTCCCGCGGCGGGACAGGTAACGAAGAAGCCTGCGCAGGGTCAGCAGCTTGCGGCGCCGGGTATTGGTCTTGAAGCCCCGGGTCTTCAGGTAGCCGTGGTAGCGCTCCAGATCGGCCTGGGTCAGCTTGCTCAGGGCCACGCGGCGGCTGCCCAGGCCCTTTTTCAGGAACTCCTCGAAGCTCAGCAGATCCGATCGGTAGTTGCGGATGGTATGGAGCGCTTTTTCGGTGCCCTCCAAATACCCGATAAAACTTCTCAGGGCCGAGGCGAAATCCGAAGTCTTCCGGGCGGACTTTGAAGGATTTTGACGCATGTGCGAATCATACTGGCGCCTCATTCCAACTTAAAGTACAGACTTTGTCCCTCGGAGGCATAACCATGAAAATCAGTCCGGTTCTGAATACCTTTACGCGCGTCGTCATCGCGACGACTCTTTCGCTCTCTCTGGCGGCTTGCACGAAGAAGAGCAATAACGCATCGCAAGATGCAACGCAGAACGCCGCGGGCGACACGATTCTCGTGGGCGAAGTCGGTTCGATGACCGGCAGCGAAGGCACCTTTGGCACCTCGACCCACAATGGCATCGATCTGGCGTTCAAGCAGATCAACGCCAAGGGCGGCGTCAAGGGCAAGAAGCTGGCGCTGATCTCGATGGACGACCAGGGCAAGCCGGAAGAAGCCGCGACTGCCGTGACCAAGCTGATCACGCAGAACAAGGTTGCCGCGATCCTCGGCGAAGTCGCCAGCTCGCGCTCGCTGGCCATGGCTCCCATCGCCCAGCAGTACAAGATCCCGATGGTCACTCCTTCGTCGACCAATCCGAAAGTCACCGAGCAGGGTGATTACATCTTCCGGGTGTGCTTCATCGATCCGTTCCAGGGAACCGTGATGGCGAAGTTCGCCGCTCAGAACCTGAAACTGAAGCGCGTTGCCATCCTGCGCGACGTGAAGAACGACTACTCGGTCGGTCTGGCCGACTTCTTCACCGCCACCTTCACCCAGCTGGGCGGCACGGTCGTCGAAGACCAGGCCTACAGCTCGGGCGACACCGACTTCAAGACCCAGCTCACCAACATCAAGGGCAAGAACCCCGAGGCGCTCATGGTGCCCGGCTACTACACCGAGGTTGGCCTCATTGCCCGTCAGGCCCGCGAAGCCGGAATCAAGGTTCCGCTCCTGGGCGGCGACGGCTGGGACTCGCCGAAGCTGACCGAGATCGGTGGCGTGGCCATGAACGGCTCGTTCTTCTCGAACCACTACTCGCAGGAAGACAAGGCCCCGAACGTCCAGACCTTCGTCGAGGACTACAAGAAGATCCACGGGGTGGCTCCGGACGGCCTGGCCGCCATGGGCTACGACGCCGCGATGGTGCTCGTCGACGCGATGAACCGTTCGCCTGACCTGGCCAGCGGCAACATCCGCGCCGCCCTGGCCGCGACCAAGGATTATCCTGGCGTCACCGGCCGCATCACCATCAACGAGAAGCGCGACGCCGTGAAGTCGGCCGTGGTTCTCAACATCGACAACGGCCAGTTCAAGTACCAGACCACCATCAATCCCTGATCTGGATCGGGAATTGGAACCTGATCCGAATCAGGCATTCGAAAGGGCAGCAGGATGATCGAGTTTTTTCAGCACGTCGTGAACGGTATTTCAGTCGGGAGCACTTACGCCCTGATCGCACTCGGTTACACGATGGTGTTCGGCATCCTGCAGCTCATCAACTTCGCCCACGGCGAGGTGTTCATGCTCGGCGCCTTCATCGGGATGTACTCGTCCCGGTATTTCGGCTTCGGTGAACATCCCTCGCTGTGGGCCTTGTTGGCCATCCTGGCCCTGGCCATGGTGGGCTGCGCGATCATGGGTTTCCTGATCGAGCGGCTGGCTTACCGCCCCCTGCGTCGCTCCCCGCGGATCAACGTCCTCATCACCGCGGTGGGCGTCTCGCTGTTCCTGCAGTTCTCGGGACAGCTGCTTTTCGGCTCCGACCCCAAGTTCTTCCCGCAGGTCTTCCAGCCCAGCGGTGACTGGACCCTGGGCGGGGTCCGCTTCAATCCCCTCCAGGTCATCGTGTTCTGCATTTCCATCGTGCTTATGGCCATCCTGCAGACCATCATCTTCAGGACCCGGCTGGGCCGCGCGATGCGCGCGGTGAGCTTCAACCACGACCTGGCCAGCCTGATGGGTATTCCCACCAATGCGGTCATCTCGTACACCTTCATGCTGGGTTCCGCGCTTGCCGGCGCGGCCGGGGTGCTGGTGGGCCTGATCTACCCCAAGATCGAGCCCCTGATGGGCACCATGCCGGGCCTCAAGGCGTTCGTCGCCGCGGTGCTGGGTGGCATCGGCAACGTGACCGGCGCCGTGGTCGGCGCCCTGACCCTGGGCCTGGCCGAGGCATTCGTGGTGGCCTATTATGCTCCCACGTTCCGTGACGCCCTGGCGTTCATCATCCTCATCCTCATCCTCCTGTTCAAACCGACGGGCCTTTTCGGTACCCGTCGCACGGAAAAGGTCTGACGCATGTCGCAGTTTCCCCTGACTCATCCCGGTGGTGCCCACGGATTTGTCGCCGCATGGAAGTGGCTGGCGGCCCTGGCCCTGGTCTGGATCCTCCAGTTCACGCTGGTAGGTGACCTGGACCCCTATTTTTTCACGATTTTGATGTATGCCGGCATCAACGTGGTGCTCGCCGTGAGCCTGAACCTGGTGAACGGTTTCACGGGCCAATTCTCGATGGGGCACGCGGGTTTCATGTCCATCGGCGGTTACACCGCGGCCTTCATCACGCTTTTCCTGGCCGAACGTGAACCTGCGTTGCTGCAGGGGATGTCGGGCGAGCTCGTCTTCATCGGGGTGCTCCTGCTGGGAGGCATCGTGGCCGGAGCTGCCGGCTACCTCGTGGGCCTGCCGTCGCTGCGGCTCAAGGGCGACTACCTGGCCATCGTGACGCTGGGATTCGGCGAGATCATCCGCGTGGTGATCCTGAACGTGAACGCCATCGGTGGTGCGCGCGGTTTGCCGAACATCCCGGCGCTTTCGTCGTTCGGCTGGGTGTTCAGCTGGGTGGTTTTCACCACCTTCGTGGTGTGGCGCCTGGTGAATTCGTCGCACGGACGCGAGTTCCTGTCCGTCCGTGAGGATGAGATCGCTGCCGAAGCCATGGGGGTCAACACCACCCGGGCCAAGGTCCGCGCCTTCGTCATCGGTGCCTTCTTTGCCGGTGTCGCGGGTGGCCTGTTCGCCCATTACCTGCGTTACCTCAATCCGCAGACTTTCGATTTCAACCGCAGCTTCGAGATCATCATCATGGTGGTGCTCGGTGGCATGGGCTCCATCTCGGGTTCCATCTTCGCCGCCGTGTTCCTGACCTTCATCCGCGAGGCGCTCCGTTACCTCAAGGATTCGGGCATCACGCAGCTGGACTACCGCATGGTGATCTACGCCCTGATGCTGATCGTGCTGATGCTGACCCGTCCCAACGGCATCTTCGGCACCCGCGAGATCGGCGACCTCCTGCCGGCCCGCCTGCGCCGCGGCCGTCTGCCCCAGGGACGCGCAGAGGGGATCATCCGATGAGCCAGAACCAGGTGGCGCTCCACGCGCGTTCATTGACCATGCAGTTCGGCGGCCTGCGCGCCGTTTCCGAGCTTTCGCTCGAGATCCCGGTGGGCTCGATCTTCGGCCTGATCGGCCCGAACGGCGCCGGCAAGACCACGGCCTTCAATATGCTGACCGGTGTGTACCGTCCCACTTCGGGCTGGATCACCGCCTTCGGCCAGGAGCTGGTGGGTCTGCGTCCGTACGACATCACTCGCGCCGGCCTGGCCCGGACCTTCCAGAACATCCGCCTGTTCAAGGACCTTTCGGTGCTGGACAACATCCGGATCGCCATGGACCAGGATCCCAAGGGCAAGCGCTTCGGCATCGTGCCTGCCGTGCTCCGGTCCCGGAACGTGGTGGTCAACGAGGAAGCCATCGAGGCCAAGGCGCTCCAGCTGCTGAAGATCTTCCAGCTGGACTCGCGCGCCCAGGAAATGGCCCGGAATCTTCCCTACGGCGACCAGCGTCGCCTGGAGATCGCGCGCGCCATGGCCACGGGCGCCCGGATCCTGCTGCTGGACGAGCCGGCTGCCGGCATGAACGGGCAGGAAACGGCCTCGCTCATGGATACCATCCGCCACATCCGCGACAAGTTCGGCATGACCATCGTGCTCATCGAGCACGACATGAAGCTGGTGATGGGAATCTGCGAGCGCATCGCGGTGCTCGATTACGGCGTCAAGATCGCCGAGGGAACCCCGCAGGAAATCCAGCGGAACCCGAAAGTCATTGAAGCGTATCTGGGAAAGGCGGCGTCTGAAAGCCATGGCTGAGACCGCAAGCAAGGCAGGCGAAGTCCTGCTCAAGTTCGAGGATGTTTCGGTTTCGTACGGCGCCATCCAGGCCATCCGGAACGTTTCTTTCGAGGTGAAACGGGGCGAAATCGTGACCCTGATCGGCGCCAACGGCGCCGGCAAGACCACCAGCCTGCGGGCCGTGTCGGGTCTGGTGCGTTGCCAGTCGGGCCGCGTGACCTACCGGGGCGAGGTCATTTCGAACCTTCCTCCTCACCTCATCGTCCGCAAACGGATCTGCCAGGCGCCCGAAGGACGCGGCATCTTCCTCAACCTCTCGGTCGAGGAAAACCTGGATCTGGGCGCCTGGGCGGCGCCCGACCCCAAGTCGTACGACGATGACCTGGCGCATATCTTTGACCTGTTTCCCCGCCTCAAGGAGCGCCGCAAGCAGAACGCCGGCACCCTGTCCGGCGGTGAGCAGCAGATGCTGGCCATCGGCCGCGCGCTGATGGGCCACCCCGACCTGCTGCTTTTGGACGAGCCCAGCCTGGGCCTGGCCCCGCAGATCATCGAGAAGATCTTCGAGATCGTGCAGATGATCAACCGGGACGGCAAGACCGTGCTCCTGGTCGAACAGAACGCGCTCCAGGCGCTCCAGATCGCCCACCAGGGCGTGGTCCTGGAGACGGGCCATGTCACCCTGTCGGGCCCCGCCCGCCAGCTTCTGGCCTCCGACGAGGTTCGCAAGGCTTATCTCGGCGAATGAGTCGCTGGTCCTGGGCCGCTTCTTCGGCAGAGGATATGCGAACCTTATAGACCGAAAGAAGTTGCCCGGTGTCGGCTCCGCCTTACAATGGGAGCATGAAGCAGCACTGGGTTCGATGGATTGGGGCTGGGCTGGTGATCGGGGCAACTTGGCCGGCCTGGGCCAGCGAGTCCATTCCTCCGACCGCCCCCATTGACCTGGGCGCTGCCGCTCCTTCCATACCGGACCCGGTGCCCCCGCCCCCTCCCACTGGACCTGTCACCGAGGCAGCCCCCGCATCCCCTGTGGGCGAGACTCAGACTCCAGTGGTCGAGGAAAAGTCCGCCCCCCCGGCGGTAGCCGAGACCAAGCCCGCGCCTCCAGTCGTTGAGGCCAAGCCCGAGCCCACTCCTGCCGCCCCGACTCCGCCCGCCCCAGCCGTGGTGGAGGCTGCGCCTCCTGCTCGAGCCGAGGCCGTTCCCGCGCCTGCCCAGGAGCCCGTGATGGCCGAGGCCCCTCCTGCCCCTGCCCCGACGGCCCCTCCGGTTTCCACCCGGTACAACCCCCGGGTGCCGCTTTATCAGCGCTCTCGGCCCGCCATCGGCGTGGAACTGGTCGGCTCTTCCCGGGGGGTCAGCGCCGATTCCACGATTCCCGACCTGGGTTCGACCGTCGTGCGCGGGTTCCAGCTTTCGGCCGAGTACCAGCCCCAGTTCCTTCAGGGGGTTGGCGTGGTCTCGATCGGGGCCCAGCTGTCCGCTTACCCCATCTTCGAAACCACGAACGCCACCTCCTCGAAGCTGGCCCTGTGGTCCTGGGGCGGGCAGATCCGGTACCAGGCCCGGTGGTTCCGCGAGCAGCCCCTGGTTCCCGTGGTGGGCTTTGAAATGGCCCGTTGGCGCTATTCCCTGGCCGATGGTTCGACAGGCTCATTCAACGTCCAGGGGCCGGTTCTGGGGGCCATGCTGCTGCTGAACGTGCTGGATCCCGGGGCTGCGGCCGGTTTTTATGCCAATCACGGGGTCATGCGCAGCTACCTGGTGGCCGAAATGCACCAACTGACCGGGGAAGACGCCCTGATCCAGCTCACCGGGAATACCTACTTTTTCGGCTTGCGGTTTGAGTTCTGAGCCGTTAATCCTGATTTCCCCTCGGTTTTACCCGGAAGTTTCGTGCGGTCGTGGTGGAATTGGTAGACACGTACGTTTGAGGGGCGTATGCCGCAAGGCGTGCTGGTTCAAGTCCAGTCGACCGCACCATTTTTCCAAAAAAACCGGCATGCCCCTCGGGTCTGTCGGTTTTTTTATTGGCTGACCCCCGGGCACTGCCGGAGCTCCAGGCCGGAATCTGAAATTTCCTGAGATTCTGAGCTTGAAAGTCAACCGGCTAACGATTATCACCTCCTCTCTCGAACGCGTCGTTTGTACAGCGCCGATAGCGGCAGGGTCAGGAGCGCCCCCGGGCGACGGCCTCCGCGAAGTGATAAAGAAGGAAGAACCATGGCAACACCTAAAAAGAAAATTTCGAGAAGCCGCCGGAACATGAGACGGTTTTCGGCCGCCTACAAGCTCGAGGAAAGCTTCACGCTGACCTCCTGCCCCGAATGCGGCGACCAGATCCGCGCTCACCGGATCTGCGGCAAATGTCTCACCAAGGGCGTCGTCGCCCGCAAGGCCTGAGGCAAGGTGAAGTATGAAACTCAAAATCAAGAAGGGTGACCTCGTCACCGTGATCTCCGGCTCCGACAAAGGCAAGTCGGGCAAGGTTCTCAAGGTGAGCCTGAAGGACCTGCGCGTCCTGGTGGAAGGCGTGAACGTGCGCAAGAAGCACGTGAAGCCCTCCCAGAAGAATCCGCAGGGCGGCGTGCTGAGCGAAGAACGCCCGATCCACTACTCGAAAGTCATGCTGCTGGACGGCCAGGGCAAACCCACCCGCGTGGGCATCAAGCAGTCCAAAGACAAAGAAGGCAAGATCACCCGGACCCGCGTCGCCAAGACGACCGGCCAGGAGATCACGGAAGCCAAGGCAGGAAGGAAATAATCATGGCTCGCGTCTGTGAACTGACGGGCAAGCGCCCGACGACCGGCAACCTGGTCAGCCACTCGAACATCAAGACCCGGACCCGCTGGGTTCCGAACCTGCACTCCAAGAAGTACCTGATTCCGGAGCTGCAGCAGACGCTGACGCTGCGTCTGTCGACCCACGCCATCAAGACCATCGACAAGATGGGTGGCATCACTCCGGCTCTCTTCTCGGTCCGCGAGGAGCACCTGTCGGAGCGCCTTCAGAACGCCAAACGGCGCATCCTGAAGAGCCGCCGCGGCTGATCGCCCGGTCCAGGAAAAAAGTCTGAAAGGCCTCGGCACCCTGGGTGCCGGGGCCTTTTGCTTTCCGGCTTGCCGCGCATGCCGCAAGCCTGCGGGCTCTCAGCGGCCGATGCGAAGCAGCCGGAGACGTTCCTTCTCCTTGGCCTTTTCGCGCTCGTCTTCCTGGTTGACCACCTTGAGGTGGCAGAACCACTCGACGTTGGGAGGCGTGCAGACCGACAGGATCCAGGTCGCGGCGCCGAGGGAGGGCTGAAACACCAGGCGCACCTGCTTGACCTTGGCCTTGGTAGGGCGCTTCAGTGCGGGAATCTTGAAATCCGATCCATGCCCGTGGAGCGTGATCATGGATTGGTCACGGTTGACCGCCACGGAGTACTCCCCCCGAGGAATCAGCACGTCACCGCTCAGGGCCTTCCAACGCAACACGAGGTTCAAGTCGAAGTTTCCTTCCGGGTTTGCTTGAAGCGTCAGGTACCTCTCCAGTTTAGGGGAGAAACCCCAGCTCAGCAATGGACAGCCATCCGGCAGGAACTGCAGCCAGGGTGACCTGAGTCACACCAACCCATTGAAAGGCTTTGGAAATCAGGGTGATCCTGCGCTCAGGCCGCGCGGTCCACATCCCGTCCGCGGCTGGACGGACGCCCCGGCACTCGGCGTCGACGGACCACGGCATTGTAGATGAGCAGCACCACGATCGCGCCCAGGGTCGCGCTCACGAAGCCGGCGCCGTCCGTGGGCCCATACCAGCCCAGCGCCTGGCCCACCCAGCCCCCCAGCAGGGCCCCGACGATGCCCAGGACGGTGGTCCCGATCAGCCCGAGAGGGTCACGCCCAGGCATCAAGGCGCGCGCAATCAGACCCACCACAAAGCCGAATAAAACCCAGCCAAGGATACTCATGATCAGCCCTCACTTATGGGAGCTGAAAACTGCAACGCCTGTGCCCTGTGCCGAGCACCGCCGCGCCAGGAACAGGCTGAGCGCCTGGCGGTTCGCTTCGGACAAGCTGGCCGGCGTGCGGCCCGTTGCAAGCACTTCCAGGCGAGGGCGCGAGTTGTCACAGGCGATGCCGCTGATCTCGTGGAATTCCCGCAGCAGCGCCAGCGGGTAAGGCGCATTGCCGGTCGAGGAGAACAGCAGCGGGCTTGCCCCGCTCAGGTCGGGAAATCCGCTGAACTCGGCGCCCAGCTCGCGCTGAAGCTGGGCCTTCCAGGCGCCCACCCGGTAAAAGTCGTTGCGGACCTTCTGGCGGTCCACTCCGCCCCGGGAACGCGCGCTCCGGTAGCGGCTGCAGCGCTTCGAGGAGGTGCCGTAACGGGCCGAAAGCTCGAGGCTGACTCGGCACTCGGAAACCATGGCATCGACCTCTCCCCCGGGACCTTCGATCGAGGCGCGGATGTACCGGCCCGCGGTCAAGGACGGGTCGTAGGGGTCCCACTCGGGCTCGCCCACGGCATGGGTCAGCTCGTGGGCGAGGTCCAGGACCAGCTCCTCCAGCCCCTGGTTCCGCTTCAGGAAAACGGTCACGATGCGCTCCCGGACCTCGGTGCGGGTTCCGGGGTTGAAGTGGCGGGTCAGGACGGCGTCGGTCCTGGAAACATTGCCCCAGCGGAAGATGCGGACCAGTCCGGCGGGGGCCGCCTCACCGAACCGCGCGCAGGCCCGCTCCAGGATGGCCCTCCCGGAAGGCACCTTTTCCAGCACCCGGATGGCGTCTGTCAGGGGGGACGCGGATGAGCGCGGTTCGACCGTCTCGCTGCCGCGTGAAACGGCCGAGCTGAGCGACAGGAGAAGCCAGAGACCCGCGAAGAGTCCCCGGATTGGAGTGACCCGCATAAGGTCCTATCGGCGCTCTACTCTCGACGTTTAACAGAAGTCAGCTGTCCAGGAATTCGACACCTGGTGTCCAAGTTCTGGCCTGCGGGGACAAAATGACGGTGACGTCAATGACCGGAAATCATGGGACTTTGGGCGGCAGGTGTGGTTGATTGCGCCCGGACCGGAAGGGGCATGCCTCTTGCTCACGTGATCAGGCAAGCAAAGAACCCTGAAGGCGGAATGGCAATGCACCACTCGATCCTCAAGAAAGCCTGGCTCACCGGACTCGGAATCGCGGGACTGACCGCGCTGGCCGGGTTCGCTCCCCAGGGCGGAGTCGACCGGAACGTCGACCGCGCCTCGGCCAGCCTGCCTTCCCTCCGCTCCGTCATCCCCTCTCTGAAGAACTGGGGCCTGGTCAACACGCAGGCCAAGAGCCACATCCAGGCCGTGGACGCCTGGAAGATCGCCGAAGGTTCACGCGACATCATCGTCGCCGTGATCGACACCGGCGTGGACGTGACCCACAAGAACCTGGCGGCCAACATCTGGCAGGACCCCAAGGCCCCGAAAGGCGAGCGCGTCTACGGCTGGAACTTCGTGAACGACCACGCCAACCCGGTGGACGACCACGGGCACGGCACCCATGTGGCCGGCATCATCGGCGCGATGACCGATCCGCAGACCGGCGTGAGCGGCGTGGCCCACAAGGTCTCGATCATGGCCGTGAAGTATTACAGCGAGTCCAACCCGGGCTCGGTGAACCTCAGGAACACGGTGCGGGCCATCAACTACGCCGTGGACCACGGCGCCCGCATCATCAACTACAGCGGCGGCGGCCCGGATTTTTCGGAAGACGAGTACCTGGCCATCAAGCGCGCGGAAGCCGCGGGCGTGCTTTTCGTGGCCGCAGCCGGCAACGAGCACCAGGATACCGACCGTCTCGAGAACTATTACTACCCTTCGGCTTACCGGCTTTCGAACATCCTTTCGGTGGCCGCGACGGACATCAACAACAACCTGCTGCGCTCGTCGAACTGGGGCCGGAGCAAGGTGGACGTGGCCGCTCCCGGCGAGAACATCTTCAGCACCCTGCCCGGCGGCCGCTATGGCTACATGTCGGGCACCTCGCAGGCCACGGCCTTCGTGAGCGGCATGGCCGCCCTGCTGCTGTCCAAGGACCCGACCCTCAAGCCGGCCGAGCTGAAGAAGCTGATCCTGGAGTCGGTGGATCCGCTGCCGCAGCTCGAAGGCAAGGTGGCCACCCAGGGCCGCGTGAACGCCTACTCGGCGCTGCTGGCCCTCCGTGCCCGCAAAGAGGGCGTGGACCCCCGGGTCGCCCTGCTGAGCCAGCCCGGCCGTTGATTGAGTAGACGTTGATTCAGGCCATCTTCTGGCTTGCGCCGAAGCCCCCGCGCCGCGAGAATGACGACGCATCATGATGGGCTGGCTGATCCTCGCTTCCGCAGTCTTGTTCGCACTGGCGTTTCCCCCCTGGAATCTGGCGGGACTCATCTGGATTGCCCTGGTGCCATGGCTGGTGAGCGTGGCCCGCGCTTCCAGCTGGCGGGTGGCCGTGCTGCGGGGGCTGGCCTTTTCCGCCCTGGTCAGCTGCTTCGCCTTTTACTGGGTGGCCGGGACGCTGCGTGAGTTCGGGGAAGTGCCATGGATTGCCGCCCTGCTGGGCTTCGGCGTTTTCGCGCCCCTGAACCAGCCGGTTTTCACCCTCATGGCGCCCGTGTTCCAGAAGGCCTTGCCCGGCGAATCGCTCCTCGGGTCCTGGAGGACTTACGTGGGCCTGGCCCTGCTCTACACCGGAGTGGATGCCCTGGTACCCAAGCTGTTCCGCGACACCTTGGGACATGCGTTTTACGACTCCCCATGGATCCGGCAGGCGGCCGATCTGGGCGGAGCTCCGCTACTGACCTTCGCGGTGATGCTGGTCAGCCTCGCCCTGGCGCGCCTGGTGTTGCGCCTCATGGATCGACGCGAGGCCAGCGTCTGGCCCGCGCTGATCGCCAGCCGCGGGGAGCTGCTCACGGCGGTGCTCTGCGTGGCCTCGATCGTGGGGTACGGCAAGGCACGGGACGCCGAGGTGCGGGCGTGGATGAGCCACCCCAAGGGCACCGTGCAGGTGGCGCTGATCCAGGGCAACATCGGCGACTTCGACAAGATCGCCTCCGAACGCGGAGTCCGCGATGCGGCGCGAAGGGTGATGGACACCCACTTCCGCCTTTCGGACGAAGCCCTGCAGCTGAACCCGAAGCCCGACCTCATCATCTGGCCCGAGACCTCGTACCCTTCCACGTTCCGCACCCCCATGACCTCGGACGAGCTGTCGCGGGACCAGCAGATGGAACAGTGGGCGCGCACCCGTGGAGTCCCCCTGCTCTTCGGGGGCTACGACCGGTTCCGGGGCAAGGACTACAACGCCTTCTTCTTCCTGCAGCCCCGCGCACGACGCGAGCTTCCGGGAGGCCAGGACCTGTCGGTCTACCGCAAGAACATCCTGCTGATGTTCGGGGAATACATTCCCGGCAGCGCGTGGATTCCGCAGATCGGCCAGTGGTTCCCGCAGGTCGGCAACTTCGGCCGCGGCGTCGGACCCGAGGTCATTCCGGTTCCCGTCGACGGCAAGCCGTTCGGGGTGGTGCACACCGGGCCGATCATCTGCTACGAGGCGCTTTTCCCGGATTACGTCCTGGATGCCGCCCGCCAGGGAAGCCAGCTCATCGTGAACGTCACCAACGACTCCTGGTTCGGGCCCACGGCCGAGCCCGAGCTGCACCTGGCCCTGGTGCGCTTCCGGTCGATCGAATCGCGGCTTCCGCAGCTTCGCGGCACCAATACCGGCATCTCGGCGCTGATCCTTCCCGACGGCTCCATGCCCCGGGCCACCGGCATCTTCCGCGAAGCCATCCTGAACGTCGAAGTGCCGGTGCTGGAACCCCTTCCCACCCGGATGCTGCGCTGGGGAGACTGGTTCGGCCCCACCGCCCTGGTGCTGGGCCTGGCCCTCCTGGGAATTCCGATACTCCGCCGACAGCTGTCCAGAAGTTAGACACTTCGGTGTTCCCCAGGCTGCGCGGGAGGGCCGCAGAACGCACCCACGGCGGCATGCGCCTTGCTCTATCCAGGGTATGGGGAATGAGGGTGGGATCATGAAAAACGCATGGGGTCTGCTTTTGGGGGCTTCGCTGCTCACGGGCTGCGGGAACGCGGTGATGACGCCGGTGCAGGGCCAAGGATCGAGCGCCAGCTCCCTGCTGGGTGACTCCGGCAGCTTCACCTGGAGCGGCACCGGAAATGGCCCGAGCACGAGCCTGGGCGAGTACCTTTGCCCCGCCGAGGCCAATATCAAGCCCGCCTACCAATGGGGCGCGCCGACAGACGGGCTCTATACCGCCTGTCCGAGCCGCGATTCGGTGAACCGCATCCACCTGTCAGGCGCTCCGAGGAATGCCGGCCAGCGCGTGTGCTTTTTTCCCGCCCAGGTCATCGACCCCACCGATTCGTCGCAGCCGACGCGCATCCTGGCCAAGCCGGGAACCGACGGACTGCCCATGGCCACCTGCGGGTACCCGGGCACGATCGGCCTGAACCTGGAGTTCCAGTACACGGTCTTCAATGCAGGCTTTGTCGTCGATGAAGCCGATCTGGCCCAGATGCGGAACTGCCTCCTGACGAGCCAGTCGTGGCAGTGCCCGCGCGATTGGTCCTTCGGCCGCTTCAGGAAGTGACCCCTCAACGCCCCTTCAAGCTCGTTCTTCAGCGCACCTACAAGCTGGTTTTTCAGTGAACCAGGCGGCTCGGAGAGGCGGTCTCGGCCTGGATGCCGCCTTCCTGCTGCCCGCGCCGGTACTGCTGGACCAGCTCCGCATCGCGCGTCGGGAAAGCCTCCAGGACCTCGATCTGCTCTTCGTCCTCGGTCTCGCGGGCCACGACCACGTACCAGATACCGGGGGTCTTCTCGCCGTAATGTCTCAGGAAATGGTAGGTCCGCGGCAGGGACGCTTCGCCGTCATCTTCGGACTCGACCTGTGGCTGTGACCAGACCTCATCCGGTTGTTCCAGGGTCTGCTCCAGGCAGGCCTGATAACTGGGGAAATCCGACAGCGGAATATCGTCCGAGCGCCGGTGACGGCCCATCTCGGCCATCCGGGTCTCTTCTTCGGTCCAGGCTTCGGCCAGCCCGTCGATGAGGGTCTGGTCCTGGTTCGGCTCGGAGACGGCCTCCGCGGCGCTCTTGGACTGCTCGGCACGAGGCTTGGTCCACTGGATGCGGTCGCCCCGCCGGTAATGATTGGCCAGGGCGGCGTTGCGGGTCGGAAAGGCCAGGTACAAGAACGAAGGCTCGCCGCGCAGGAACAGGCAAACGCAGATGCACCAGACGGCCTTCTGCTTCTGCTCGGGGCGGAACTCCGAGATCAGCGTGTAACGCAGATCGCCGGTCAGCGTCTTTTCGCACCAGACCTCGTCCGGTTCTTCGAGCGTGACCCAGCGCAGGTGCGCGTACTTCTCGCGCTCATCCGCTGACAGGTCTCCCGAGGAAACCAGCTTGAAATACTGTTTTTCGAGGCGCTCCACCTCGGGAGAAAAGTAGCTGCCGATGCACTCTTCGGTGCAGAACAGGCGGCCATTTTCCTCTTCGACCAGCAGCGCCCGTTCGGCGCCTTTCAGGTCCTGTCCACAATGGTGACACTTTTCGACCGCGTCCTGCACAACCGGGGAAGTCGACTGGACGGGCGCAGAGGCGCCCTTGCGACCCCGAGGGCTCCTGGGGGTCTTTCTTCGTTCCTGGGGCTTCCTGGAAGGGCTCTTGCTCATCCTGCCTCAATTGTAACGATCGCCTGCACCCGGAGTCAAACACGTGCGGCATTTTTGACACATTCCCGACACGGTCCCGGGACCCATCCCCCCTGCGTTCCATCCCGATGCGCCCGGCCTTGCGGTTCCAGAGGGCGCCCTTTAGACTTAAGAAGGATCCGGCTCAATACCCAAGGAAGGGAGCGCCGCGTGATCACGATCGACGAGAACCAGCTCGCGCAGGTCCAATATCTTTTCGAGCAATCGAGCCGGGGAAATCACCTGCTCTTTGATCCGGACTCGATCCGGCGGGTGTTCTTGAAACCCCGCCGCGAGCGGTCCTCCGAATCGACGCTCCGTGCCAAAGACGCGGAAAAAGTCGAGCGGCACATCGAACGCCTGCTGGCCGAGCCCAGCCTCGAATCCAAGCGCGCGTACCTCGAAGGGCTGGATCGCCGCAGCTACGAGTGGGTCCTGCGCACCTACTTCAATATCCTCGAGAACCAGCTGGCCGAGTCCGCTGAGGCTCACCACTGATGGCCATCCCGCCGACCGAGCCCCCTTCCCAGGCCGCGATCCTCGCGCAGAAGGCGGCAGCCCAGGCCGAGCGCGATGCGGACGCCCGCATCGCTTTGGCGCGCAAGCGCGTCCAGGAAGCCGAGGCCGAGGCCACCTTGCGCCTGGACCAGATCCGCGACGGCTACAACCGGGACTCCGAAATGGAGCGGGCCCGCGGTGAAGTCGCGATCGAGAACGCGCGCAACAAGGGCTACGAGGTGGTCCGCAACTCCCAGCAGGCCTACGGCCGCGAGCTGAGCCGGGTGGAAAACCAGGCCAAGTCCCAGCTCCAGGAGCGCGAAGGGTATTATCGCCAGGCGCTCTTCGACACCGAGAAGCGCGGGCGCGCAGGCCTGAACGAGCTGGAGCTCAAGCAGGCCCAGCTCACCCAGTTCGAGGATGACCAGGGCCGCGGCATGATCGAGGCCTCCCGCAAGGAGCAGCAGGAGCGGCTTCAGGCCCTCCACGACCAGAACGAGAGCATCTACGCGAAGGAATCCAAGGGCGCCGTGGCCGAGCGCAACCGGATGCTCGAAAACCAGCTCAAGACCACCGAGCAGGCGGCCGAGCGCCATGAGAACCAGTACCGCCAGACCGTCACGGAGAGCCAAAAACTGCTGGAAAATCTGCAGAATCGTGCGGCCCGGCAGCTGGCCGAGTACAAGGAGGACTCCACGCGCCGCCTGACCGCCTATGCCTCGCGCAACGAGGACCCGTTCTACCAGCTGCTGGATCTGGGTGCCAGGATGCACGAGACCGACGACTCCTTCGTGCTGACGGCCCGGATTCCCGAGCATGAGCGGAGCCACCTTTCGGTCAGCGTCCGCGGAAACGAGATCCTGCTGCAGGGCCACCGGCGCAATGACGACAGCCAGGAGCTGGGCCCCGGCCAGACGCGCCGGACGTCGTCCTTCCAGGCCTACAGCGAGAGCTTCCCGCTCCGTCTGCCGGTCGAAGCCCGCGCCATCCAGAAGCGTTTCGAGGGCGAGACGCTGATCGTGGAGATTCCCAAGAAGACCACCTACTCCCGCGACATCGCCAAGGCGCCGGTGCCGGCGGAGCGCGCGCGCGCCGAGAGGCCGCGGTTTCCGGACAACCTGCCCATCACGGAAACCGGCCAGGACCCCCGGAAACAGGAAGACCCCGCCGGGAATGCTTCCCAGTCGGGGTCCAACGGTTCACCGAACAGGCCCTTGGCCTGACCGGGACAGGATCACACTTCGCGATCATTCTTCGTCGCGCGACAGCTCCTCGATTTCCTGGAGCATGAAACGCAGGCGATCGTGCAGGTCGTTCAGCTGCTTGAGATTGGTCTTGAGCGACTCCACGGCCTGGCTGCGGCTGACCAGCACGGGAGCCTGGGTGATGCGCTTTTCGAGGAATTCGGCCGGACGGAACGGACGCACGGCGAACGCCGGGTTCTTCAGGTCATCGGCCTTCAGGACGCGGCTCGAGGCCGGAACCTGGGCTTCCTTGGCCAGGTCCTTGCCTTGGCGGTACAGGGTGTACAGGTTCGAGTAGACGAAAGTGGTCTTCTGGGACTTGTCATGGGTTGCCGACATGGGGCTCCTTCAGCTCAACGGGGAATCAGCTCGACTCAACTGGGTTCACCTAAAAGCAATCGGAGTGCCATTCTGGCGCGGTCCTGAAAAAAGGGCTTACCCACGGGATTCCAGGGGGTTGCGGGCCACCCCTGAACAAACTTTGGTACCCGGAGTGACCAAACTCTGGTCAGTTGACAGGGATCAGGCTTCGGCCGGATCGTCGTCGCGCTTGGGAGGTTCGCGATTTTCGGAAGCCGGTTTCGAGAAGCCCGCCTTGGGCTTCAGGCTCAGGCGCACATGAAGCTCGACCTCATTGCGCTCCAGGAGCTCCTCGATCACGGCCTT
>CANFHS010000007.1 GCA_947446835.1 Bacteriovoracaceae bacterium | reverse complement strand
GGGAGACAAGCTCAAGGGCAAGAACGTGCTGGTCATCCTGCCCGACTCCGGCAACCGCTACCTGTCCAAGGTGTTCGACGACGACTGGATGCGCGAAGCCGGCTTCCTGGAGGAAGACTCGATGGGCACCGTGGGCGACCTGCTGCACGCGGTGAAGCCCAAGGGCGAGACCCTCATCATGGTCAGGCAGAACGACAAGATCTCGACCGTCACCGAACTGCTGCGCTCCAAGGGCATCAGCCAGGTTCCGGTGCAGGACGACCAGGGCTGGATCAAGGGCCTGGCCTCCGAGGGCCGCATCCTGCAGACGCTTTCCACCGGGCAGGCCAAGCCCACCGATCCCATCGGACAGATCGCGGCACCGACCATCGAGTTCGTGCAGGTGACCGACCCGATCGAAACCGCCTCCCGCCTGCTGGCCGCCGGCAAGACTCCGCTGGTGACCCATCCCACCCGGAGCGGCGAGATCCTCGGCATCATCACCAAGATCGACCTCATCACCTTCCTCGGAGCGCGGGGCTGAACATGAAACTCGAAAACTCCCGGTCCATGAAGCTCGGCTTTTCCACCCTGGCGGTCCACGCCGGCCAGGAGGCCGATCCGCTCACCGGCGCGGTGATGACCCCCATCTACCAGACGTCCACCTACGCGCAGGAAAGCCCGGGCAAGCACCGCGGGTACGAGTACTCGCGCACGCACAACCCCACCCGTACCGCTTACCAGCAGTGCGTGGCCGCCCTCGAAGGCGGCAAGCACGCCCTGGCCTTCGCCTCGGGCCTGGCCACCACGGGCACCATCATGCACCTGCTGCAGGCGGGCGACCACGTGGTGTGCGGCGATGACGTCTACGGCGGCACCTTCCGCATCTTCGACAAGGTGTTCAAGCGGATGGGCCTCGAGTTCACCTTCGTGGACATGTCCGACCTGGAAAAGACCGCCCGCGCGTTCAAGCCCAACACCCGGCTGCTCTGGACCGAGACGCCCACCAACCCGATGCTCAAGGTGGTCGACATCCAGGCCCTGACGAGTCTGGCCCGCGGCAAAGGCGCCCTGTCGGTGGTGGACAACACCTTCATGAGCTCCTACTTCCAGAAGCCGCTCGCCCTGGGAGCCGACATCGTCGTGCACTCGGTGACCAAGTACATGAACGGGCACTCGGACGTGGTGGGAGGCATCGCCGTGATGAACCGCGACGACCTGCACGACCAGCTCCGCTTCCTCCAGAACGCGTTCGGCGCCGTGCCGGCCCCGATGGACTGCTTCCTGGTCATGCGGGGCCTGAAAACCCTGCCCATCCGCATGGAACGCCACGCCCAGAACGCGATGGAAATCGCGCGCTGGCTGGAGCGGCACCCCAAGGTCGAGCGGGTCATCTACCCGGGCCTGGAAAGCCACCCCCAGCACTCCATCGCCCGCAAACAGATGTCGGGCTTTGGCGGAATGATCACCTTTTTCATCAAGGGTGGCCTTCCCGAAGCCCGTACCTTCCTGGAGCGGGTCAAGATCTTCACCCTGGCCGAGTCGCTCGGAGGCGTCGAATCGCTCATCGAACACCCGGCCATCATGACCCACGCTTCCATTCCGCCGCAGACGCGCCAGGAGCTGGGAATCCACGACAACCTCATCCGGATCAGCGTCGGAATCGAGGATCTGTCGGATTTGAAAGCGGATTTGGAGCAAGCCCTGACCTGAATTGTCTTGCTTCCCCCGTCAAGACGCATTAGAACAGTCAACAAATGAAACGACTGCGCCGTCTTATCCAGCAGCTGCTCAGCAGCGACTCGCGCCTCGCGCTGGCCTGAATCAACGGGCCAAACGCAAGATCTTGCCATCCACATCGGTGATGATGGCCGTGCAGTCTTGTTCGGGAAGGTCGTCCGGGTCCTTGAACCGTGACTTGACCCTGAAAGCCAATTCGTTGAGCGCGTCCTGAGGCTCCCGGTCCCGGAACTCGTCCAGGAGCTTGCGGGCCGCATCGACCCCTCCCGCGACGTTCAGGAATCCATCCGACAGCAGCACCAGCCGGTCCTTGGGCTCGAGCTGGACTTCCGCCTCGAGCGGCTCGCCAAGCATCCGGGAACGGCTGATGGCCGGGCCTTGGGCCGGCAGCTCCTGGAAGAGCTTGCCCGCAGGAGCGTGGAAAGCCCGCGAGTGGCCCAGGTTCAGGTACCGCAGCCGGTAGTCCTTGCGCGACAGGACGCCGTAGAAGAGTGAAAGGTGGTCACGGTCCGAAAGGGCCGCCAGCACCTCGTTGTAGATCTTGCGGACGGTCTCGCGGGTGGAGCGCGCCTCGTCGGCCGAAAGCTTCAGGGCCACATTCATCAGCGCCGAGAGCACCGCACTGGCCAGGCCGTGGCTGGAGGAGTCCGACAGAAGGAAGGAGAGCTGCGAACCGTCGCGCGAATCCGCCAGGTCAAAGTGGTCGCCGCCGGGCTTCAGTCCGGCCAGGTAACGGCTGGCCACCTTGAGGCCCTTGACCTCGGGAAAGCGCACCGGCGCACGGGCCTTCTGGAGGCGGATGGCCAGCTCCAGATCCTCGTGCAGGCGCTTCAGCACCTCACCGAAGCCTTCGCTCACCTGCGCCAGCTCGTCCCACTGCAGGATGCGCTGGAACAGGAAGAGCTTGGAGAGCACCTCGACGCGCCGGAAAGGATGCACCAGGACGTCGTCCACCTGGCCATCGAGCAGGGACTGGGGAACATCGCGGGCATCCCGGACCAGCAGGCAAAGCGCGCGCCCCTTGCGATCCAGGGCCTGGAGCCGGGGCTTCAGCAGTTCCAGGGCGCCTTCGGTCGAGCCGTCCACGAAGACCACCCGACCCGGCTCGATGCCGCTGGTGACCGCGCTGAGCTCCACGTCATGGACGCCCTGGAGGGCGCTCCTGAGCTCGCCGAGCCAGAAACTTTCGCGGGCCAGATCCTGCGCCAATACCGAGAGTTGAAGCTGCATTCAGAATGCCCTGACCTGGTAATGGAGCACGAAACGCACGTCCCGCTCCGAACGGAACGATGTCCCGGTCTCCTCGCTGAACCACGTGAGATGAAAATCCGCCTTCCTGGTCCGCAGGCCCACTCCGGCCGTGGGATAGCCGCTGCCGATCCCGCCGCGCAGGAAAAACTGGTTGCGGAAGCCGTACTCGGCTCCGGTCGAGATGTGCCCCAGCAGGGGCATGTGCGAAGTGTTGGTCGCGTCCCGCCAGTCCAGCACCCAGCTGAAGGTGGCCCCGCTGCCCAGCTTGGGGGTCAGCCCCAGGCCGAAGTCCACGCTCATGGGCTCGTCGGCGGGAAGACCGCTGGAGTTCGCAGCCATGGGGGCCAGGGTGAACGAGCTGTAATGGGCCGTGCCGAGGTTCCGCACAACGGCGTTCAGCGAAGGCAGGTTGGTGTAGGGCAAGGTCACGGCAAAGCCGACGTTGTGGGAGATGGCCGAGCCCTGGGCCAGGCCCTGGTTCCACCCCAGCGGCGTCGCGGTGGCCGCCACGGTCAGGTCGCCCGTGGCCCGGTTCACCCACTGCAGGCTGTAGCCGATGCGGACCACGCCGGAGGCCAGCCGAAGCGCCGTCCCGAAGGTCGGGACCAGCTGATAATTGCTGCGGTAATGGATGTTCGTGCCGTCCGAGGTGCCCGCAAACCGGCTCTCGGCCAGCAGGCCCAGCGTGAAGCCGCGGAAAAACACCGTGGGCACGAGGGCGCCCGAGACTCCGGGAAACGCGCGCAGGTTCTGCCCCAGCACGGAGGCATCGCTCGACAGGCTCGTGATCTTGAAGAAGTTCAGGTCAAACGTGTTGACATAGTGCGCGTTGAGCTGGAGCTGCAGGTTCACCAGCTCCGCGCCGGGACCCTTGATCTTTCCGATCGCGGCCGGGTTGTAGAACAGGCCCCCTGCGCCATCGTCGGCCAAGGCCAGGTAAGCGCCACCCAAGGCCACCGCCCGACCGGAAGTGTAGCGGGAACCCGGAATGGTATCGCCCCCGGCCCAGGCCGAAGCCCCGGTCAGGAAGAGCAAAGCCACGAAATGGCAGAGCGCCCACCTCATGCTGGCTTATCGGCCCCGGCCCCCGGCTGGCCTTAAGCCTTTTTGAGCCCCGACGGGCTGGATATGAATTTATTTGATCAGGATTAAGGCCGCCCCTTAAGCCCGCGGCCCGGACGCCCGATGGGTAAGGGATGAAAGGGGTTCCTCGGAATGGCGTGGGATAACATCCCCGATTGGGCCTACTCGGTCGCCAAGTCCCTGCTCCAGGCTATCCAAGCCAGGGATCCCTATACCTACGGCCACTGCCGCCGCGTGGCCCGAAACGCGCGCCTCCTGGCCCAGGCCTTGGGCCTGAACGAATACGAGCAGCGCATCGTCGAATACTCGAGCCTTTTCCACGACCTGGGCAAGATCGGCATTCCCGACGCGGTCCTGCTCAAGCCGGGTCGCCTGACCCGCGAAGAAGAAGCCATCATGCGGGAGCATCCGGTCAAAGGGGTCGAGATCCTCTCGCCCCTGAGCCCCATCCCCTTCTTCCGCGAAGTCCTGCCGGGGGTCCGCCATCACCATGAACGCATGGACGGCGCAGGATACCCGGACGGTGTTTACGGCGACCAGATTCCGCTGACCGCCCGGATCATCCTCATCTCGGACACCTTCGACGCCATGACCACCACCCGGACCTACCGCAAGGGGCTGCCCGTCGAGACGGCCTACAAGGAGCTGAGGCTCTTTGCGGGGCGTCAATTCGATCCCTCGCTGGTCAAGACCTTCATCCAGGCCCACCCGAAATGGGGCAACCTCGAAGAAGAGATCACTGAGGAATTCATCACGGCACGCAGCCGTCGTCGCGCCGCATAAAACGCGGCCGACCCGTTCGGGATCTCCCCTTAACTTTGTGAAGGCCCGCGGCTACACTCAGACTGAGCGTCTGCGCGTCTCCTCACTATGGCAAAACCCAGAATCCTGATCATCGAAGACAATCCCGAGACCCGCCGCTTCCTGGAAGCGATGCTGGGCAAGGACTTCGAAATCGTCTCGGCCGAAAACGCCGTCATCGGGATCGAGCTTGCGCGGAACCAGGCACCCGACCTCATCCTCCTGGACATCATGCTGCCCATCCTGAGCGGCTACGATGCCTGCTCGCTGCTCAAGAAGGATGACCGCACGCGCACCATCCCCATCATCCTGCTTTCGGCCAAGAACACGGTGGCGGACATCACGCTCGGCCTGACCGGCGGCGCCGACGACTACATCCCCAAGCCCTTTGACTACAAGGAGCTGGTGGCCCGCATCCAGGCCCGCCTCCGCAAGGGACCCGACGCCGCCAATCAGCCGCTCCAGATCGGCGAGCTGCGCATCGATCCGGCCACGCGCGAAGCCAGCTTCGGCGGCAAGAAGGCCCAACTCACCTTGACCGAATTCGACATCCTGCGGTGCCTTGCCGGAAGGGCGGGCCAGGTGGTTTCCCGCGAGGAGATCCTGGGAGAAGTGTGGCGCGAAACCGCGACGCAGACCAATGACCGCACCATCGACGTGCACATCCGGGCCCTGCGCCGCAAGATCCCGGCCATGACCCGGCAGATCACCTCGGTCTACGGCATCGGCTACAAGTACGAGAAGTAAGCGGCAGCCCCTGGGCCGCTCAACGCCGCAGCGGGAGGGCTTCTTCCAGCGTGATGGAGCGCCCTTCCTGCACGGAAATGGTGACGGTCTTTTCAAGGCCCAGGATCTCGTTCACCATGCGGACCTGGTAGGTCCCGATGGGAATCTTCTGGTTCTCGAAGGGCGTCTTGAGGGTCAGCGGCTTCTCGGAACTGGGCGTCCGCACACCGTCCCGGAGCGACAGGATGGCGTCCGAACTCGGGGTCGTCCGGATGGTCACGAAGCCGAACTTCAGGGGCTCGAGCGCGACGTCCATGGCGTATTCGCGTGCGCCCTGGACCTGCCGTGAATCGATGACAAACTCGCGCCGGACCGGCTTGTAGCCCTGGCGCTCGACCACGAGCTCCACGGTCTCGTCCATGTTGACGACAAACGGGCCCTTCGAAAAATCCACCGGCTTGCCGTTCACGGTCACGGTCGCATTGGCGGGATCGATCGCGGGGATCGAGCCCAGCCGCAAGGCGATGGTCTTGACCAGGCGATCGCCCTGGACCCCTGCGGTGTTGGCGGGAGCCCCTCCGGTCATCACCACTTCGAAGGAGCGGGTTTCGCCGCTCTTCAGGTTGACAACCTGCCGGTAGGTGCCGGCAGAGCCTCGCACCACGATCGGGATCGACGTCTCAGGCTCCAGGCTGCGGATCGTGGCGGGCAGCTCGGTGGCCACCACCTGCCCATTGACCGAAACCTCCACCGCCTTGGCGTCACCCTTCAGCTCGACGGTGGCAGGCTCAAGGACGCGCTTGGCGCCCAGGTAGGCCGAAAGCACCGGAACCTCGATGCCGTACTGGGGGCCATAGAACGCCACCGCGCCCAGCGCGGCCGCGGCCAGGAACAGGAACGAGCCGCCACCGCCGCTGCGGCCGCTGGCGCTGCTCGACATCTGCGTGGAGCGGGTCTGCCGGGGCGCCGCAACCGCCGAGCCCGTGCCTCCGGAAGTGCCCTGGTAAACCCTCTTGGCATTGGCGGCCACCTCGGGCCGGGCCACGCGCACCGACGAGCCCGCCGGGCCTCCGCGGGTCTGCTGGGCCGCGCCCGACTGCGGCGAACCGTTGCCCGAACCCCGCACGTCGAACACCGTGGTGGTCTCTTCCCTTTCGCCGCCTGCGGCACCGCTCCGGGAGCCGGAGGTCTGGATGGCCACCTCGGTGCCGCTGCGAAGCAGGGCCTCCGCGGCCTGGTTCAGCTCCTGCACGCGCTTGCGGTCCTTGATCAGGTCGCCCTTGAACAGGTCCTTCACCACGTCCGAAAGGTCGGCCGGGTTGAAGCTCTTGTTGAACCGGTAGATCAACGTGTGGAGCTCCTTCTGGAACTCCCAGGCATTGGTGAAGCGTTTTTCGCGCTGCTTGGCCAGCGCGCGCAGCACGGCCTTGTCGATGTAATCCGGGATGTTGGGATTGAGCTCGGAAGGCGGCCTGACCGTGGTGCTGCACGCCTCGATCATCTTCAGGACCGAGAGGTCGTTGTCGCCCGCAAAAAGCTTCTTGCCGGTCAGCAGCTCCCACAGGACCGCGCCCAACGCGAAGATGTCGCACCTGCCATCCATCTCCTCGCCTTCCGGCAGGCCCGAGATCTGCTCGGGCGAGAGGTACGAGGGTTTTCCCTTGATGACGCCGGCACGGGTGGACTCGCTGTTCGTCTCCGCCTTGGCGATGCCGAAGTCGATCACCTTGACGTGCCCGTCATAGGAAATCAGGATGTTCTGGGGCGAGATGTCGCGATGGATGATCTTCTGCGGCTCGCCGGTGACCTTGTCCTTGAAGGCGTGCGCGTAGTGGAGGCCAGCCGACGCCTGCTCCACGATGTACATGGCCAGGTCCAGGGGCACCTGGCGCTTGAGCTCGGCGTGGCGCTGGATCAGCTGGCGCAGGTTCTTGCCATCCACCAGCTCCATGGCGATGTAGCGCTGCCCTTCCTCCTCGCCGCAGTCGAAAGTCTGGACGATGTTCGGATGGTTGAAGCTCATCGTGACCTTTGTCTCGGACTCGAACATGCTCACGAACTCGGGGTTCGAGCTGCAACCCGGGAGGATGCGCTTGATGACGAGCAGCCGGTTCACGCCGTTGATGCTGGCGTCACGGGCACGGTAGATTTCCGCCATGCCCCCCTGGGCAATGCGGTCGAGCAGGAAATAGCGTCCGAATTTTTTCAGGACTTCGCTCATCAGCCGGTCACCCTCACCCTGTCGTTTCGGTCACGGCAGGAAGCGACTTGAGCGTTCAGGCCTGCAACGCCTTCAAAAGCTTGGGAATAAAGCCCTCGAAGCCGCCATTGGAAAGGACCGCGATCAGGTCGCCTTCCTGCGCCGACTCCGCCACCAGCTTGACGCCCTCGTCCACCGTCGGCATCAGCTGGGCGGACCGTCCGAAGGAACGGATGTCAGCCACCAGCTGGTCGCTGGAAAACTGCTCTTCCTGCGAGATACGGCTCTGGTCATAGGGCACCGAGATCCAGCAGGAGTCCGCCTGCTCCCCGAACGACCGCGCGAAATCCTTCTGGAAAACCTTCCGCCTGGAGGTCGCACTGCGCGGCTCGAACACGGCGACGATACGACGGCCGGGGTACTTCATCCGGAGCGCCATGAGGGTCTCGCGGACTGCCGTCGGATGATGGGCAAAGTCGTCGATGACCAGCACCTTCCGGACCTCGCCGCGGATTTCTTGACGCCGCTTGACTCCCCGGAACGAAGCCAGGGCGGATGCGAGCTTGCCCTTCTCCACTCCGGTTTCGCGGCCAAGGATCCACACGGCCAACGCGTTCATCACGTTGTGGTGACCGGGAATCTGGAGCCGAACCTCGTCAACGGGCTGGCCGTTGTCGAGGACCTGGAAAACCGTCATCGATCCTTCCTGCCGGATCGGGCCGGGGCAGAACCGCGCCCCCTGCGAAGTATCCGACCCATAACCGATCACCTGGACTTTCGCGCCTTTCAGCAGCTTCCGGACCGAAGGGTAGTCCACGCAGGCGATGAGACGTCCCTGGGGACGGATGCGGGCCACCAGACCTTCGAAGGCCTTCTCCACGGCGGCCAGATCGGCATAAATGTCGGCGTGATCGAACTCGACCGAGGTCAGGATCACATCATCCGGAAGGTAGTGGTTGAACTTCGGAACCTTGTCCCAGAACGCGGTGTCGTACTCGTCGCCTTCCAGCACGAACGGACGACCGGCGGAAAGCCCGGTGACCTGGAAGCTCTGGGGAAGATCCAGCGAAACCCCACCGATGAAATAACTGGGGTCCATCCCCACCTGCACCAGCGTGTGCGCCAGGATGCTCGAAGTCGTGGTCTTGCCGTGGGTGCCGGCCACCACCATGTTCCGGGTGGAAGGCAGCATCAGCTTTTCCATGGCCTCGGGAAGCGACGAGTAGACATGGCCTCCTTCGATGACCTCCACGGCTTCCGGGTTGCCGCGCGAGATCACGTTGGCGATGACCACCAGGTCCGGGCGGTAGCCCAGGTTCCGCAGGTTGTCCGCGCTGTAACCGCTGAACACCTGGATCTGGGCGGCCGCCAGCACCTCGCTCATGGGCGGGTAGACGTTCTGGTCGCTTCCGGTGACACGGATGCCCCGGCGCTTCAGGAAGGCCGCGAAAGACCCCATCAGGGTCCCGCAGATGCCCACGATGTGCACGGAACGGAGATCTTCAAGACGCGGCAATTTCGAAGGGTTCTGGCTCACTTCAGGATTGTGTCCTGCCCTCCTCACGCGCGTCAATGTCGGCGCGAAGGGCGATTCAATATCCCAGGTCGCGCCGCAGGGCTTCGTGGAACTCGGGCCTGAATTCGCGGATCAGGTTGTTCTCGCGGGTAGGATGGACCCGATTGGTGAGCAACGTGGCCGCCACTCCCGCGTCCAGATCCAACCAGAGCGAAACCCCGGTGAAGCCCAGATGCCCGACCGACCGGGCCGAAAAGAGCTTGCCTGCCGCCGGCCGGTCTCCCGAAGGCGTGTCCCACCCCAAGGTGCGCGAAGCTCCCGCCGGTTGATCGACACGGGCCCACATCTGGGTCCGCGTCTTCTCGGACAGGAACTGGCCATGCGCGAGCCCGCCCGCAAAGAGCAGCAGATCGCGAGCCGTTCCGAACATTCCGGCGTGGCCCGCGTAGCCGCCCATGGCCCAGCAGTTGTCGTCATGAACTTGACCCTGCAGGACACCGCCACGCCAGGGGCAGTTTTCGGTGGCAGCCACCTCGTCGCGCCGGCCCGCCTCGACTCCACGGTCCACCTTGAAGAACCGGCACCCGGCCATTCCGAGTGGCGCCCAGACCTCCTCGTGGATGGCCCGATCCAGCGGCCGAGCCAGGACTTCTTCGAGCGCAAAACCCAGGTTCAGGAACGACAGGTCGGAGTACTCGGCGCGTTCTCCCGGGGCGCAGTCGGGCGCCACCTGCCAGACCAGCTCCCGCATCAACGCCTGCCGCCGGTGCACCGGAGTCCTGGCCAGCGCTTCCACCCCGCCCAGCTGGTCCCGCAGGGTTTCCCAGAAAGGACGCCACGCCACGAAGCCCGCCGTGTGCGACAGCAGGTGGCGGATCTGGACCGCGTCGCTCCCCGGAAACCTGGGCAAGATGGCCCGGACGGGCGTCTGCCACGTCAGCCAACCGCGGTCCACCAGACGCGCGCAGAGCACCGCCGTGCAGAGCTTGGTCAGGGAAGCCAGGTCAAAGACCGTGTGGACGTCCAGGGGCTGCGCCGACGGCGACTTGCGCCGCTCACCGCGAGCCGACAGCCAGATCCAGCCGGAGTCGTGCGTGGTCCAGAGGCCAGCCACCATTCCCGGTGCCACGCCCCGTGCAATCCCCTGCTCCAACACTTCAGCCGTCTTCTCGAACGCCATGCGCGTTTGAGTTTGGCGCGAGGCCACGCTTCCTTCAAGCGCTGAAATAGATCACCGCCGCCAGGATGACGAATCCCATGACATGAGGCAGCTCCATGGGCATGCCCTCCTGGAATCCAGGGCCAGCAAGCACCGGACCAGCCCCCCGGAGCCTCTCAGATCTCGGGCTCGGCCCGGATCAGGAGCGTCGAGCCCAGCGAGGGCGCCCTGCGCACCAGATAACGCAGCCCCTGCTCGACCCAAGGATGGCTCGACACGACCGGCGCAAAGGCATCGCACTGCGTGATCCGGAGCCCCCCCAGCCGGCACAGCTCGCGCAACTTCTCCAGGTTGAACCAGCGGATGCGGCCTCCGTGCGCGTCCTCCAGACAGGCGCCGGCCGAAGCCAAGTACTGGCCTCGCAGGATGCGCAGCCGGTTCTCCAGGCTGTTCAGGTTCGGCACCGAAAACAGGAAGAACCCCCCGGGCCTGAGGACCCGGCGGACCTCCGAAAAAAACAGGCTCGTGTCGTAGACGTTTTCCAGGACATGACCCGCATGGACCACGTCGAAGCTCGACTCCAGAAACGGTAGGCCCTTCTCCAGGTCCGCCTCCACCACCCGCACGCCCCGATCGCGCGCGTGGGCCGCCGCTTCGGCGTTGAGCTCCAGCCCCCACACCTCATTCAGCCGCTCGAGAATGGCGCGCGACAAGCGGCCGCTGCCACAGCCGATATCCAGCACCTTGCGGTGGGTCCCGATCTCGGCCAGAAGGCGCTCCTGCCGGCCAGGGATCCGCAGCAGCTCTTCCTCCTGCGAAATCACATCGGTCCGGGTCAGGTGCTCTTCCTGCCGCATCTCAGATGACCAGCCCCTCGTGGAGCAGCTGGCCCCCGTCAAAGCGCGTGCAATCCAGCGGTCTGGCGTCGATCGTCAGGTAGCGTCCCGACACCATCTTCTCGGCCAAAGCCAGTCCAGCGGCGTAGCTGTGCATGGCCCCGTGGCCCGAGAACGAGTGCGCCTCGAAGATGCGCCCCTGGTCCTGGCCCGACAGGCCGGGGGCCTCACCCAGGATGGCGCTTTCGTCCGGCGACACCTCGTAGAGCCCCGCCCAGCCCGTCAGGTGCCGCAGGCGCTCGAACCTGGAAGAGCGCTCGTACAGCGCAGGCCAGATGCGCTCCTGGAAGAACGCCTCGCCGTCGTAAGTGAAGTTGAACCCCGGAGGCTCGTCCCGGTTGGCGAAGCCCGAAAGTCCATTGGTGGCTTCGGGATGAAAGTAGACTCCCGACGTATCGATGATCATCCCGTAGGGCGAAAGATCCACGTCGCGGCAGTCGAAGATGCTGACCTGGCGACGAACCGGCTGCGATGGGCAGCGGTAGCCCAGGATGCGAGCCACTTCAGGCGCCCACGGGCCCGCGCAGTTCACCACGCGCCTGGCAAGATACACGACCTGGGCCCCCGCGCCGGCGCTGCCACCGGTCAGGGCCGCGCGCTTGGTTTCCTCGTCCACCCCTGGCGCGAACGAATCGCACACGACGCGGATGCCCTCCGGCCCGCTCTGGGCCGAACGCACCAGGCGGCGATCGTCGAACTGCGCGCCCGACTTGCGGGCTTCCGCGCGGAAATGCTGCTTCAAGGTGTTCGGGTTCACCAGCCCGTCCCGGGGAGCAAAGAGGGCGCCCGCCAGGTCGTCCACCTTGTCGATGAACTCCACACGCCGGCGCAGCTCGGCCACGTCCCAGGCATCCACCTGCCAGCCCATGGCCTGCTGGCGTTCCCGCGCTCTCAGGCCACGGTCCAGCGACTCGGGCGTGTGCAGCCACAGGTAGCCGCAGGGGCGGTAGCCCACTTCCTCGGCCACCTGGGCAAAGTACTCGATCGACACCTTGGACATGGCGATGTTCACGGGCTGCGTGAAGGTGGCCCGCACGCCGCCCGCGTTCAGCTCGGAGCTCGACAAGGTCCCTTCCAGATCAAAGTCGATGGCGCGAACGCCCTCCACTCCCATCCGGGCCAAATGCATGGCCACGCTCGAGCCGATGAGGCCCGCACCAATGACAAGGGTGTCCACCCGTTGGATGTCCGGCTGCGACTGAGGCATGCCCCAGCCTTACCACATCAGGTTGGTGAATGTTTCCGCAATGATCTTGGGCTGCCCGGCCTCTTCGGCCACGTAGAGGATCTTGGTCCCCCGCGACCGATGCCCCCAGCCTCCCTTGCCCCGCAGCTTGGAGCGGTAGTTCTGGGTGAAGGTGATGACCGAGTACTTGGGATGGCGATAGATCATGACATCCTCGGGACCGATCGAGATCGAGGCGTACAGCTGGTTGAGCGACTGTTTGAAGGCCTTCCACTGGGTCTTGTTCTTGCCCTGGGCCGAAAAATCCGTGTGGTAATGGCCGATGTAGGCGTCGATTCCCTGGGTTTCCCAGGCCTTGATCCAGCTTTCGAAGAATGCCTTGAGCTTGCCGTCCTGGCCGGGGGCCATGAACTCGTCGGTCAGCTCGGGGAAGATGAGGATCGGGGTCAGCCCGAGGCGGACCCACTGCTGGATCTCGCGGATTTCCTCGTTCTTGACCACCACGCAGCCCTGGCTGTCGTAGTTCTGCTGCAGGCGTTCGGGCGCATCCGTCGCGTGCAGCATGATGTCGAAGCCCGTGCGGCCCGCCATCTGATCAAAGGTATTCGGATAGCTCAGGTAAAACGCCATGGCGCCGAACTTGGGTTTCAGGCTCGGCGGAGTCAGGCGCGACTTGAAGGTATAAATTCCTTCCGGAGTCTTGAGGTCGCCCTCCTCTTCCTTGTCGCCTTTCACCTGCCCCAGCGTGGCATGGTACTTCTTGAGCAGGACGTAACGCCCATTCTTGTACTCGACCACCTGAAGGGTGTTCTGCTTCTTGTCGACCAGGATTGCGGTCTTGAGCTTGTCCGCGGCCAGCGCCGGTCCGGCGTGCGCAAACAGCAGACCTGCGATTCCCCAGCTCAACGCGTTCTTCAGCATCAATTCTCTCAGTGTAGAGAGACCTTTCAGGTCGGTCAATTGATTCGCGTCATTCGCGGAATCAAATCGCGGAATTAGGCGCAATGACTCAGCGAGTCACTACCGGGGACGGTTTGCAGCGAAAGCTCCACACCCGACCCAACGCTTCGATCACGATCTTCTTGTTCATCTTGGACTGCCCCACCTGGCGGTCCACGAACACGATCGGGAACTCGGCGATATCAAAGCCCCGAGAAAAGGCGCGGTACTTGAGCTCGATCTGGAAGCTGTAACCGTCCGACCGGAGCGAGCCGATGTCGACTGCTTCGATGACCTTGCGGCGCCACCCATTGAAGCCCCCGGTGAAATCCCGGATAGGAGCACCGAGGATCATGCGGGAGTACAGGCTTCCTCCGCGGCTCAGGATCTTGCGACCCACACCCCAGTTCACGGTCCCGCCGCCCGCCACGTAACGCGAGCCGATGGCCACGTCGTGGGTTTCCAGCAGCTTCAGCATCTGCGGCAGGTACTTGGGGTCGTGCGAAAAATCCGCGTCCATCTCGATCAGCAGATCGAAACCCTGCTCCAGTCCCCAGCGGAACCCGGCCACATAGGCCGTTCCCAGGCCCAGCTTCCCCTTCCGGTGCATGACATGCACGCGGGGGTTCTTCTGGCACCAGCCCTCGGCCAGCTGGCCGGTGCCGTCCGGCGAGCCGTCGTCGACGACGAGAATTTCCACCTCGGCCGGAGTCGCATCCAGCGCCGCCTGAAGGATCAGGGGCAGGTTTTCACTCTCGTTGTAGGTCGGGATGACGATGAGCGAACGCATCGATCAGCTCCTGCTCAGAACGGAATGTCGTCTTCGGTGAAGGAAGGCTCGCCCTGCTGGCCCATGGGGCGTCCAGCGGCCTGTGCGCCGCTTCCGCCGCCGAAGCCGCCACCCATGTTCATGTTGCCGCCACCGCCGCCCATGCCCATGTCCTGGCCCATGTCGTCGCCACGGCCGCGATCCGCGCCTGCGCCGGCTCCGCCGCCCAGGAACTGGACGGTCTGCGCCTGCACCTCGGTGGTGTACTTGGTCTGGCCGTCCTTGTCCTGCCACTGGCGGGTCTGCAGCCGACCTTCCACAAAAGCCTGGCGGCCTTTGGTCAGATACTGGGCGCACAGCTCGGCGAGCTTGCCCCAGACCACGACCTTATGCCACTCGGTGCGCTCCTGCTTCTGGCCGGACTTGTCGGTCCAGCTTTCGTTGGTCGCAATACTGAAGTTCGCGACCGCAGCCCCGGAGGGGGTGTAACGCACTTCGGGGTTCTGCCCCAGACGTCCAATCAGAATCACTTTGTTGACTGACATTCCTTGAGCAGTAGCGTTCAGTCCTGAAGACTGTCAAGGCGCGAGTCAGGCTGCAGCTCGTTTCCAACCTGAGGCTGGGGCGCCCGCTTCTTTTCAGGGTAGGGCACGCCTTTTTCCTCAAACCTTTTGCGCCAGTAGGACTCGAACTCCCGCTGCGCGCCTTGCAGATTGGTCAGGTAAAGGAACGGATCAAAACCGCAGTTCGGGCAGACCGCAAGCGCCCTGACCCGTGAGCGGTACAGGAATTCGAACAGCGCCCAGAAGGGCACGAACGAGACCATGCCTTTGATCTCGAACAGGGGCCAGCAAACCAGCGTGAAGAACGCCGAACACAGAAGGATCTGCGTGATCCGCCGGATCGAATACGGGCTCGGCTTGACCGGAAGCCGCCGGGGGGTCCGGCAGTTCGCGCAGAAAAAGGCGTAGTGCTCCTTTTGGGCTCCACGCCAGACTCCCTTGGCTTTCAATGCGGAAAGAAGCGGGTCCATCCATTGACCTCAACACCCCCAGTGTAGCATACCCTTCTGTTCCATGAAGCCCTCCCATCCTCCCGACCTCCGGTTCCCACCGGCCTGGAACTGGCTCGTCGACGAGGCCATTCCGTCCTACGTCAAAGGCACCTACAGCCCCGACGAACGTTGGCGCGACAAGCCCTTCAGCGAAAAGGACGCCCAGTTCTTTTTCCGCGGAATCGCCGAGCTTTCCGACCTTTTCACCGAGGATCGCCCCAAGACGCTCCCCGCGTACTTCCGGCATCCCAAATTCCGCTCGGCGTACCTCCTGTACTTCCTGCCCCTGCAGGCCGCCAAATTCCTGTCGCTTTACCTGCTGCACGAACCCGCGCTCGAAGCCATGTTCCAGCACGGCCAGAAGACCGGAACCCTGCGCATCGTGGACCTGGGCGCCGGCCCCGGCACGGGCTCGCTCGCGCTGACGCTCTGGCTGCTGGACCGGGCCGCGCGCGAGGACACCGAGCTGCCGCCCATCGAATTCCACTGGTGGGACACCGACCGCTCCATCCTCCAGGACGGGCGCGCCTTGCTGGAGCGCCTGGGAAGCCACTTTCCGCGACTCCGTGGCAAGGTGACCATCCACCTCCACGCCGACCCGTGGTGGCGCGCGGCCTCGACGCTCCAGGAGGAAACCTCGCTGATCCTGATGGGCCACGTCCTGAACGAGAAGGGCTCGCGCCCGACGGATAAGGGCTCGCGCCCGACGGGCCGAGGCTCGCGCTCGATGGACAGGGGCCCCGATCTGGACGAGGACGGCGAATTCCCCCTGGAGGCGGGCCCCGCTCCCACCCGGGATCTGGCCCTGGCGCCCCTCGAAACCCTGATGAGCCGGGCACGCGGCGGCGGCCTCCTGTGCGTCGAGCCTGCCTCACGCATTCCTTCGCAACAGCTCTCGGCACTGCGGGACCAGCTGCTGGGCACCACCTCGGTTCCCGAGCAAGCCTCCTCGATCTGGGGTCCCTGCCCCCATGCGGGCCGCTGCCCGCTCAGCACCGGACGCGACTGGTGCCACTTCTCGCTGCCCACCCACGTGCCCGGCAAATGGTTCAAGGATTTCTCGCGCCGGCTTTCGGCCGAACGCCAGTGGCTCAAGTTCAGCTACCTGTGGCTCGCGGCTCCCGGCACTCGGGCTCCGGTCCTGCAGCAGCACCTGCGGCTGGTGGTCAGCGAACCGATGCGCCGTCCGGGCGAACGCCTGCCGTTCGTGCTGACCTGCGAGCCCGAGCGCCCAGGCCGCCTCTGGCTGCGCCTGCCGGTCGACGTGCACCGCGGCCAAGTCGTGAACCCCAAGGAACCCGCCTTCGCCGCCAGCTCGGCAGGCGTTCCTGCAGTGGGCCCGGCACTGCCGCAGCAGTTGGCCCAGCAGGACTACCAGAAGCGCGTCGCCAAGCGCCGCGCGGAAGGCAAGACTCCCGCGGCCGATTCCGAAGCCAAGCCCAAACGCCTGGGCAAACGCCAGCGTGAGCGCCTCAAACGCCAACGCGACAAGACCTGAGCCCGTTCCCCGAACCCGCGTTTTCCAGGAGTTTCCTCCATTCCGCGTTTTCCAGGAAAGGAAACCGGCTGGCTCCCTTTCGGGAGCCAGCGGCGAATGGAAAGCTAGGTAGGAAGATTTGAGAAAGGGATTGGGACGACCGTGTTCTCCCCCGTCCGCATACGTTCCGCATCACTGATAGGAACACGGTCTGGGCGACCCCTTTTGCACCCTCCGTGCCAGCGACCAGCTGCATTTCAGCCGCTCTGGTGCTGAAATTCGCCCCTATGGCGCATTGCAAAACGAGAGGCCGTGCAATTCGCGTCAGGCCTTCTTGCGAATCAAGAAGCCCTGGAACCCGTCCCCGCGCGACCCTTCAAAAGGCCAAAGGTTCCAGCTCCGGACCAATTCGGCGTTTTCCAGGCCCACGGCCTTCAAACGCCCCGCGCCTTCTTCCTCCAGGACCGAGCAGACCGAATAAAGGAGGTAGCCCCCGGGCTTGACCCGTTCCCAGCCCTTGCGCAGTACTTCTGCCTGGACCTGGGCCAGGCCCGAAAGCTCGCGCTCCTCGCGCAGCCAGCGCACATCCGGGTGGCGGCGCAGGATTCCGGAGCCCGTGCAAGGCGCATCGACCCAGACCAGCTCGAAGGGATCCAGCCCAGCCACCTTTTCGCCATCGACCACGCTGATCGCAGGCGCGGCACGCTCGACTGTCTGCCGCAGCAGCGCCATCCGGGGCGAACCCGGCGCGTCGCTGGCGGTGACCTGGAAACCGGCCCAGGCCAGGCCCACCGACTTGCCACCCGGGGCCGCGCACAGGTCCAGCGCGCGCGCGCCCTTCACGGCCACCCCCGCCTGCCCGAGCTCGGCCGTGGCCTGTTCGATCAGCACCTGGCTCGAAACGTCCTGGACCACGAAGGCGCCTTCCTTGAACCCTGGCCAAGAATGAACCGGGCCCGGGGGAAGCTCGGCCGCGTCCAGGCGAAAGGCACCGGGAAACCCGCCCGATTCAGCGCCCGGCAGACCCGATTCCGGATCACGCGAGCGAATCCACAGCGAAGGCCTCTCCAGGCAGGCCTGAGCGAACTCGCGGGCCCGGACCTCGCCCTGCTCCTTCAACAGGCGCTTCCAGAGCCACACGGGAAGGCTGGCCCAGCGGGCCTGCTCTTCCACCGAAGCCCGCGCCGGAAAAGGCGCCTCGCGCCACTCGGCCGAATGCTCGGAAATACGCCGCAGGGCCGCGTTCACGAAGCGCGCGGGCGCTTCGCCTTCCTTGCGCTTGACCAGATCCACCGTCTCCGAAACCACGCGGCCCTGGGCCGTGCGCTCCTGGACAATCAGCTGGTAAGCGGTCACGAGCAGCACCTTGCGGAGCCACCCCGTGGGCTTCTTCTTGAGCGCGGTGGAATCGATGGCCAGATCCAGTCGGCCCTTCCAGCGCAGCGTCCCGCTGCACACGTCCTGCAGCCAGCCGCGTGCGGGCGGCTCGACCTCGCCCGAAACCGAGGCCAGAACCTCGTCCAGCGGCTGACCTTCGCTCAGGACACGCGTCAGGACACGCAGAGCCAGCTCGCGCGGATACCGCGACTCCAACTTCTTGTTCATGTTCAGCGCGCGCCTTCCCAGATCCAGTAGATCCCGGGCGAAAGGCCCGTGATCCGGTCTTCCAGCCGCGATAATCCCGCGGCGCCCGAGCTTGCGCCCAGCACCCGCTGCACCAGGCCTTCCAGTCCGCCCAGCGCGCTCCGGGACTCTTCCGGGTCGTCGCCTCCGCGGTCGTCCATCAGGAAATCCAGCAGGCGTTTGCGGCTCCGCTCCGGATACACCACCTGCGGCCTGCCCTTGATCTGGGCCAGCCGTCCCGCCTCATTGATGGCGTCCTGCAGGGTTCCCAGCTCGTCCACCAGTTTGCTGGCCTTGGCCTGGGCGCCCGAAAAGATGCGTCCATCCGCGACCTGGGTCACCTGCTCCAGCGAGAGCTTGCGGCCCTGGGCCACGGCCTGCTTGAACTGCCCCAGCACGTTGTCCACCATCCCCTGCAGCAGGGCGCGCTCCTCGGCCGACATCTCGCGGTACTCGGCGCCGGCGTCCTTGAACTTGCCGGTCTTGATCGCAAAGCGCTTGATCTTGGCCCACTCGTACAGCTTTTCGAGGTTGGCGAATTCCATGATCACGCCGATCGAGCCGGTGATCGTGCCCGGGTTGGCGTAGATCTTCCGGGTTCCCATGGCCACGTAGAACGCGCCCGAAGCGGCCACCGAAGCCATCGAGGAAACCACGGGCTTCTTGCAGGCCTTGACGGCCTCGTAGATTTCCTGTGACGGCGCCACCGAGCCGCCCGGCGAGTTCAGCCGCAGCACGATGGCCTTGATCGAGCTGTCGTCCTCGAGCCGTTCCAGCTGCTTGATGAAGCGCCGGGAATCCGTGATCACGCCGTTCAGCTCGATCACCCCGACACTGCCTCCCCCGAACAGCGCGGCCCTTCCCGAGCTCGCCCCGCCCTTGGAGGGACTGCGCAGGAAGATCACTCCCGAAAGGGCGACAAACACCACGAAGAACAGGGCCGAAAGCCCCAGGATCAGGAGAAGCGGATTCCAGGAACGTTTTTTTGGAGCCGGCTGCTGCATAGGGCCTCGATCATAGCACCTTTTTCAAAGGGTAAAGCTCATCGTCGAGAGCAGCGCTCCCGGCACCTGGATGCCGCCCAGCGCCCTCATCTGGTAGGTACCCACCTCGGGCTGGAGCGTGACCTCCCGACCCAGATCCTCCAGGGCCGTTCCGAACAACGAGGACAGGCTGTCGTCCCAACGCATATTCTCGATCGGAGCCACGATCCGTCCGTTTTCGACGCGAAAACAGGCGTAGCGGGTCATACCCGTGATCCGGCCCGCCGGCTGATCGCTCCAGTTCAGGTAATGCAGGTTCGACAGGTAAAGCCCGGTATCCAACCTGGAAAGGACCTGGTCCTCGCCCAGCGCGCCCGGCTCCAGGCGGGGAGCGCGCAGACCCTCGTAGGCCGAGGCACCATTTCCGGGAACCCCGTATTCCTTGGCTGTCCGCGAGCTGACCAGGGTGTTCTCCAGGCGCCCCGCCCGGAAGAGCGCCAGCTTTTCGGGGGCCAGCTCGCCCAGATCGTTGAACCGGGGCACCAACCCGCTCGAGAAGTCCTCGCTCAACGAGAACCTGGCCGAAAGGCTCTGCCCCGTCTCGCGCAGCCGGCGGAACGGGCTATCTCCCTGGCGGATGGCCGCCTCCGAGATGGCGCCCCACGACAGCATCTGCACCAGGTCAGCCACCGCGGCCGGCGCCAGGTAAACCCGGTAGTCGCCGCGATCCACCCGCACCGCGGGCTGCTCCAGCATCGACAGGCGGCCGCGGTCGCGGGCCATCTGCGCGGCGTAAGCTTCCCCGTTCCAGCGCGCCCCCGCGAACGTGCCCTTCAAGGCACGCTGCGAAGCCGTGTAGAGCGAGTAGTCCAGCGTGAACGTTTCGGTCTCGAACCAGTGGAAGGTCCCAGCCGAATCGAACATGGCCCGGCACACGGGGCCCGCCGCGTAGAGCCCGGCCAGATCCACGCCTCCCAGCGGCGCCAGGATCCGCTCGGCCGCGTCGTCCACCGGCAGGAGCTCGCCGCGGGACTCCGCGGTCGAAACGCCCGTGCTTCGGGGAAGCTGGGCGTAGAGGTCCACCGGCAACGAAGCCACCTCGTGGCGGAGCGCCTTCAGCAGCAGCTCCAGCTCCTGCTCGTCCCGGGCGCGCAGCCCGGTCAGG